>DAIUET010000075.1:0-11437 GCA_036845045.1 Gemmatimonadaceae bacterium
AAGTTGGAGATCAGCCAGTCTGACGGGGTCACGGAGGGAGGGGACAGTGGAGTGCGAAACGCGCGACAATTGTTCAGGACCTAACGAGAATGGCTCGCGCGACACTGAAACCTGCGAACATGGCGCCGATACTCAGGGTTACGCTCAACAGAACGTAAGCAGCGACTCGCCCCATCCTGCCGTCCTCGAGCATCAGCGCCGACTCGTAGGCGAACGTCGAGAACGTCGTGTAGCCGCCGCAGAGTCCGATGGTGAGCAGGAGCCGAAACTCCGGTGCGGGCGCGCGGGTCACGAACCAGGTGACCAGCAGGCCCAGCACGAAGGAGCCGGAGACATTGACCGCCAGCGTTCCGGTCGGGAACCCGGGCGTGCGCTGCACCATCGTCCCGATGACATAGCGCGCGAGGGAGCCGGCCGCACCGCCGCCGGCGACCGCAAGCAGTGCCGGAATACTGAAATGCGATTGCATGCCGAGAGTATCCGGCGGGGAGCTCAACCACGCAACGCCCCGTGTAGCCGGCCCCTCCGCCCTATCTTCCAGCATGCCCAATCGCCTCAGCCAATCGGCAAGCCCGTACCTCCGCCAGCACGCGGACAATCCCGTCGATTGGTACGAGTGGGGTCCCCAGGCGCTGGCGCAGGCACGGACGACCGGGAAGCCCATCCTGTTGAGCGTCGGGTACGCGGCCTGTCACTGGTGCCACGTCATGGCGCACGAGTCGTTCGAGGACGAGGATACCGCGGCGGTAATGAACGAGTTGTTCGTGAACATCAAGGTCGATCGCGAGGAACGCCCCGACCTCGACACGATCTACATGCAGGCGGTGCAGGCACTGACCGGGCACGGCGGCTGGCCCATGACGGTCTTCCTGACGCCCGACGCGGTGCCTTTCCACGCCGGCACGTATTTCCCGCCTGACGACCGGCACGGGCTACCTTCCTTCAAGCGAGTACTGCGCGCGGTCGCGAATACATGGCAGGAGAAGCAGACCAGCGTCGAGGAGGCCGGCCGCGCGCTGACCGAGCACCTGCGGCGATCTGCCCTGCCCTCGAGCGAGACGTATCCGGTGGACCGGAATACGCTCGAACTGGCGTGGCGCGCCCTCGCCAGGTCCTTCGACGTCCGAAAGGCGGGGTTTGGCAGCGCACCCAAGTTCCCGCCAAGCATGGCCCTCGATTTCCTCCTTCGGTACGGCGTGCGCGAGGCCAATGCCGACGCGCTCGAGATGGTCGTGAAGACGTACGCGGCAATGCGGCGCGGCGGGATCTACGACCAGGTGGGCGGAGGGTTGCATCGCTACAGCGTCGATGCCGATTGGCTGGTCCCCCACTTCGAGAAGATGCTGTACGACAACGCCCTCTTTGCGCGACTGGGCGTCAGGCTCTGGCAGGCGACGCGCGATGCGGATGTCCGGGAATCGACCGAGCAGACCCTGGATTGGGTGATGCGCGAAATGCGCGATCCGGGTGGTGGCTTCCAGTCATCGCTCGACGCCGACAGTGAAGGCCACGAAGGCCTCTTCTATGTCTGGTCGCGCGACGAGTTCATGGAAGTGACCGGAACCGACGCGGTCGTCGCCGAGGCACATTGGGGGGTGACCGCCGAAGGGAACTTCGAGGGGAAGAACATCCTGTTCGTCCGTGATGGCGTCGATGCGACCGCGGCGAGGACGGGGAAGAGTCGGCAGGACGTGCTGTCGGCGCTTGCCCGGGCCCGCGAGCGACTCTACCAGGCGCGGTCGAAGCGGACGTGGCCGGGCAAGGACGGCAAGGTCATCGCGTCGTGGAACGGGTTCATGATCCGCGCCTTTGCAGAGGCCGCGCGCGCCTTCAACCGGCCCGACTATCGCGAGGCCGCGGAAGGCGCAGGACGGTTCGTGGCCGGGACGCTGGTCAGGGACGATCGCGTGTACCGGTCGGCGCTCGACGGGCGGATCTCGGGTCCGGGTATGCTCGAGGATTTCGCTTCGGTGGCGCTCGCCTTCCTCGACTTGTATGCGCTCACGTTCGATCCAGCCTGGCTGGCACGCTCGCGCGCCATCACCGAACGCACCATCGAACTGTTTCGTGATGCGGGCACCGACACGTGGTACGACACCGCAGTGGACCATGAGCCGCTGCTCGTGCGGCCACGGGAGGTAACAGACAATGCCACGCCATCGGGCACGTCGCTGACCGCCGACCTGCTGTTGTCATGGTCAGAGCTGGACGACAGACCTGAGTGGAGAACCATGGCACAGTCCATTGTCGCGAGGGTCAGTCATGCCATCGCGCAGTATCCGCAGGCGCTGGGCCACATGGCCGGCGTGGCGGAAGCCATGGTGAACGGCGCCGCACAGGTGGCCATCGTTGGCGATCCGGCCGATGCCGGTCATCGCGAGCTGGTGGGGCGCCTCGCCGTGTCGTTCGTACCGGCGCTGGTGCTGGCGGGCGGGCACGCGTCGGCGGAAGGCCAGCCCGAATTGCTGCACAACCGGACCGCAATTGGCGGGCGCGCCACGGCCTATGTCTGCCGGGGCTTTACCTGCGACCTGCCAACCACTGACCCTGGTGAGTTCGAAAAGCAGGTCAGGGCCACGCTCGAGACCACGGGGAATCCGGTCCACCGTCAGGCATGAGTGCCGGTTCCTCCGGAAGCCGTTATGGCAGCATGCTTTCGGTCGTCCTGAATTGCTGAGCCTCGTGCTGACGTTCGCCCGGCATGCTTCTTTCAACGGTTTGTGATTCCGGTAGTGCTCGGTCGAATGTGTCTGTCCGGAGAGGTACGCTGCCGGCCTTCCGGACCAGCATATTACCCTCCCCGCGGGCACAGTTGAGAAACGTCCAGATAACCGATGCGATCACTCAGATCATTCGTTTCCAGAGCGGCCTCGCTGGCACTGACCGTCTTCGTGGCCTCGTGCACAGAGGCGACGGACCCCGAGCCGATTGCGACCATCACGCTCCTCCCCGCCCTCGATTCGATCGAGCTGGGCGAGACATACAGTGACTGGACGGTCACGCTCAAGAACGGCGCCGGGCAGACCCTGACCGGACGAACACTCAACTGGAGGTCCCTGAACGAAGCCGTGGCAACGGTCGATGCCCGTAGCGGGCTGGTGACCGCTGTGTCCTCCGGGGCAACGACCATCGTCGTCAGCGCGGGCGGAAAGGAAGCCACGGCCTCGCTCAAGGTCCTGCTGCCGATCCTGTCCATAGTCGCGACTCCGGACAGCTTCGACCTGCCTCTGACCACAACTCGGCAGGTGACGGTGCAGCTCATCGGCCCGAACGGCACTGCACTGACCAACCGCGCTCTTGCCTGGTCGAGCGAGAACCCGGGAATTGCGGTCGTCAGCACGAGCGGCGTGGTGACGGCCGTCAGTTCGGGTACGACGACGATCTCGGTCACCGCTGGAACCAAGACCGCGACTGTCCGAGTGCGCGTCATCGGCGAGCCTGTGAGCACCGTCCGCATAACGCCGTCCCAGACCGTACAGATCCTGAGGGTCGGCCAGTCGAAGCAGCTGCTGGCAGAGTGCCTGAACGCCTCCCAGCAGGTGCTCACCGGCCGAACGATCACCTGGAATTCCAACAACCCGGTGGTGGCATCGGTGAACGGCTCCGGCCTCGTCACCGCAAACGTCGTGGGATCGGCCAACATTCAGGCGACTTGCGACAACCGCGTCAGTGCGGGCATCACCATGCAGGTCACGCTCGTGCCGGTGTCCAGCGTGACGATCAGCCCGAGCAGTCTCACGATCGCGGATGGGACAGCGGGACAGCTGCTCGCGACGGCTCGCGACAGCGCGGGCAATGTGCTGTCGCTTCAGGGCCGTCAGGTCGTCTGGACGTCCAACAACATCCCTGTCGCGCAGGTCAGTGCCCAGGGAGTGGTCTCTGGCAACAGTGTCGGGACTGCCGAGATCCAGGTGAGCGTGGACGGCGTTGTTAGCAACCCGGTCACCGTAACCGTGACCGTGCCGATGATGGCGGATGTGCACAGCTCCGGCGAGTCGCGGGTTGAATCGAAAGCTGAATCCGCCCGGCATCCCGCGAACGCGAACCGGTATTGATCAGAGGTCGGCGCAGCTCTGCAGGATCGTACGACAGTTCCTGCAGATGACCTTGCAGCGGACCTCCGCCAGGTCAGCTGACCCGCAGACATCGCACTCCGTCAACAGGGGCGCGGTGCGTTCCCGGGTCTGAGGGAGCAACACCGCCGCGACGCCGTTCGTTGAGCCGCGAGGCTCGCGTCGGGAGCGATCCTGGCAGGCCCTCACTCGAAATCGAGCGCGAGATTGAGGGCGGGAGCGGAGTGGGTCAGGGCTCCCACCGAGATCATGTCCACGCCCGTACCGGCGATGTCGCGGACATTGTCGAGGGTAACTCCGCCCGACGCCTCCAGCTCAGCGCGCTTCGCCGTGACCTTCACGCACTCGCGCATCAGCTCGAGCGGCATGTTGTCCAGGAGGATGATATTCGCGCCCGCCGCCGCGGCCGCCGCGACCTGCTCCACCGTGATGCACTCGATTTCGATCTTTGCCCCGGACGGAGCGAGTTCGCGCGCCCGCCCGATGGCGATTTCCACGTGGCCATCCACGGCCGCGAGGTGGTTGTCCTTGATGAGGACCGAGCTCGCCAGGTCCATGCGGTGGTTCGTGCCCCCGCCGGCGCGCACGGCGTACTTCTCCAGGTTCCGCCAGCCGGGTGTGGTCTTTCGCGTGTCCAGGATGCGCACGCCGGTGCCCCGCACCGCATCCACATAACGAGAGGTGAGCGTGGCGATCCCCGAGAGCCGCATCAGGAAGTTGAGCGCCACGCGCTCGGCCGAGAGCATCGCCCGCGCATGGCCGCTGATGTAGAGGACCATCTCGCCGCGCATCGCGCGCTTCCCGTCTTCCTTGTCGACCCGCATCGAGACCTTGGGATCGAGCGCGCGGAAGGTCTCCAGCGCGAACGGAATGCCCGCGATCGTTCCACCCTGTCGCGCGACAAGCGCGGCGCGAGCCCGACGATCGGAGCGGACCGTCGCGATGGTGGTGACGTCGTTGAAGGCGCCGTCCTCGTCCAACGCGTCGCGGACGCGCGCCGCAAGCTGGTCGCGCGTCAGCGGAAAACGGAGTCCGTCGCGCGGGGCCGCTGGCATCTCCAGCGGCGTGACTCGGCGCGGGGGCGGGATGTTCGGCTCGAGATTCGGCATAGGCAGACCTGCGGAGATTACTCGCCGGGATCGAAACCGGCGACTCCCGCAAGCTGTCGCGGGGCGTTGCCGCCGACCGCTACCATACGCTCCAGTGCAAGCCGGGCGCGAGCGGCGATCTCCGGGGGGACGGTGATCCGATACTGGGTCTTCTCCAGCGCATCAAGGACCTTCGGCAGCGTTGTCATCTTCATGTACTGGCATTCCGCGCGGTCCGAAGCCGCGAAAAACGTCTTGTCGGGATTCGCGCGCCTGAGCCGGTGCAGGATTCCCGTCTCCGTCGCCACGATGAACTCGCGGCTCGCGGATTCGCCCGGCCGCCGGATCATCCCCTCGGTCGACAGGACATGCATCCCATCCGAAGGAATCGCCCCCGCCGACATGGCTTCCACGACACTCGTCGCGCATCCGCACTCGGGGTGCACCAGCAGTTCCGCGGTCGGGTGGTCGGCGCGCTGTCGCGCGAGGCTCTGCGGCGTGATCCCGGCATGCACGTGACACTCGCCGAGCCAGATGTGCATGTTCTGCCGTCCGGTGACACGCCGCACGTGGGCGCCCAGGAAGAGGTCGGGGAGGAAGAGGATCTCCTTCTCGGCGGGGATCGAATTGACGATCTCCACCGCGTTCCCCGACGTGCAGCAGTAATCGCTTTCGGCCTTCACCGCGGCCGACGTATTCACGTAGGAAACGACAATCGCACCGGGATGCTCCGCCTTCCAGGCGCGGAGCTGGTCCGCCGTGATCGTTTCGGCGAGCGAGCAGCCGGCCGCGAGATCGGGGAGCAGGACGGTCTTGTCCGGGGACAGGATCGCCGCCGTCTCGGCCATGAAGTGCACGCCACAGAACACGATGACGTCGGCGGTTGTCCTGGCCGCTTCGCGCGACAGGCCCAGTGAATCGCCCACGAAGTCAGCGACATCCTGGACTTCGGGGCGCTCGTAGTTATGCGAGAGAATGACGGCGTTCCGTTCATTCGCGAGCGCCTTTATGCGAGCAACGAGTTCGTCGGAAGAGACGGGTGACATGTCCTGGAATCTACATGGATCACTGCGGGTCCATCCCGCCGGGCGTCGTCCGGACTTCGCCGTTTGCGGTTACATCTCGACGTGCTTGCTTGCCCAGCCGCGGCGCGGCTTCGGGAAATCGCTGCGATGATGCCCGCCGCGGGATTCCTTGCGTGCCAGCGCAGACTTCGCGATCAGGATGGCGGTCTCGCAGAGGTTGAGCTCCTCGGTTGCGCCGGGCGGCAGCCGGTCGTGAATGTCCGCGAGCGCCACCAGGCATTCACGCAGTCCGCGGGCATTCCGGTCGATGCCGCTCTTCTCCCACATCACCGCGCGGATGGCATCGGCCGCGACCTGTGCCGCGCCGCGGTCGGGAAGCGACGGGACCGACCATCGTCCGGCCCGGCGTGGGGCGGGTGTGGCAGGCACTGTCTCGAGGTCGCGCGCGATCCGTTCGGCGAACACCAGCCCCTCGAGCAGCGAGTTGGATGCGAGGCGATTGGCGCCGTGAACTCCCGTGCAGGAGACCTCACCGCAGGCGTACAGGTGCGGCAACCGTGAGCGCCCGGCCAGGTCGGTGATGATCCCACCCATCATATAGTGGGCGGCCGGCGTGACCGGGATCAGGTCGACCCGCGGATCGATGCCTCGCGCGGTGCAAAGCGCGAAGATCCCGGGGAACCGTTCGGGGAATTTCTCGCCCATCTCGCGAGCGTCCAGAAAGACCTGACCGGTTCGCTGCCGTTCCGCGAAGATCTCGCGAGCCACCACGTCCCGCGGCGCCAGCTCGGCGAGGCGGTGACGTTCGGGCATGAAGCGGCGCCGGTCGCCGTTGAGCAGGATCGCGCCCTCCCCGCGCACCGCCTCGGAGACGAGCGCCAGCGGGTTTTCTGGCGTGTCCAGCGCCGTCGGGTGAAACTGCACGAACTCCATGTCGGCCAGCCGGGCGGCAGCGCGATGGGCAATGGCGTAGCCATCCCCGGTGGCGACCACCGGATTCGTGGTATAGCGGTAGACCTGGCCGCAGCCGCCCGTCGCGAGGACGGTCGCGTCGGCGCGGATCTCGACGGCCTCGCCGGCCACGCTGGCGCGTACGCCGGCACACCGTCCGTCCTCGACGATCAGGTCGAGCACCCGGGCGCGTTCCAGGACGTGGGTCCGCTCGCTCTCCTTCACCCGTTCCACCAGGGTGCGCGCGACCTCGGCGCCGGTGCGGTCGCCGTGGGAATGCACGATACGGCGCCGCGAGTGTGCCGCCTCGCGCCCCAGCCGCAGCGCGCCGTTAGGCGTCAGGTCGAACTCGGCGCCGGCTACCTGCAGCTCGCGGACCCGGGCCGGTCCCTCCTCGACCAGGACGCGCACCGCCTCCTCGTCGCAGAGCGCCGCGCCCGCGGCCAGCGTGTCCCGGGAATGGAGCTTCGGCGAGTCCCCGGCGCCTAACGCCGCCGCGATGCCGCCCTGGGCGTAGGCCGTGGCACTGTCGAACAGCGACCGCTTGGTGAGGAGCATGACGTCGGCGTCATCCGACGCGCGCCAGGCCGTGTGCAACCCCGCTACCCCGCTGCCTACCACGAGAAAGCGCGTCCGGAGGAGCGAGGGCATGCTGAAATGCTAGAGGGCAGCGCGCCGGCCGCAAAGCGCGGCGTCCTGGGGGGAACCGTTGCACACCCGTCCGCCGGACGGGAAATTGCAGCGATGGACGCCTCCCCTATCTCCCGCCGCCTCAACCTGTTGCGCATCGTGGCGCTCGTGCCGGCCACTCTGTTTCCGGGCACAGCGGGGCGCGCTCAATCCTGGGAATCGCTGAAGACAGAGACGACCGCTTCGTTTCGCGGGCTGTCGGTCGTGGACGACCGGACTGTCTGGGCCAGTGGAACGAGAGGGACGGTGATCCTCACGACCGACGGCGGGACTACCTGGCGGGTGGACAGCATCCCGGGCGCCGCCACGATGGACCTCCGCGCGATTCACGCGCGCAGTGCGGAGGTGGCGCACGTGGCCGCTACCGCCGGACGGATCTGGCGAACCACGGACGGTGGGCGGTCGTGGTCGCTCCGGTACCAGGCCGCGGACACGTCGATGTTCCTCGACGCGATCGCCTTCTTCGACGACCGGCACGGGTTGGCGTTAGGCGAC
The DNA here is from genome assembly GCA_036845045.1 of Gemmatimonadaceae bacterium. Lineage (GTDB taxonomy): Bacteria > Gemmatimonadota > Gemmatimonadetes > Gemmatimonadales > Gemmatimonadaceae > JABWBJ01. Next base: position 8,323 of record DAIUET010000075.1, read on the forward strand.
CCGATGGGTGCCCGGTTCGTCATTCTCGTGACGCGGGATGGCGGCGAAACCTGGGCCGCGGCCCCCGACGCATCCCGGCCGCCGGCCGCCGACGGCGAGGCCGCGTTCGCGGCCAGCGGCACGTCGCTGGTCCTCGCGGGTTCGCGATTCGGATGGCTCGGCACCGGCGGATCGGTGGCGCGTGTCTTCCGTACCGTTGACGCGGGCGCTTCCTGGTCGGCGGCGCCCTCCGGGATCCCGGCGCGTGCCGGTACCGGGGGTGTGTTCTCGGTGGCCTTCGCCGGCGAGCGGTACGGCGTAGTCGTCGGCGGCGACTACGAGCGCGCCGACTCCTCGCAGGGGACGGCCGCGTTCACCACCGACAGCGGCGTCACGTGGACGCCGGCGGCGACGTTTCCGCGCGGCTATCGCTCCGGCGTCGCGATGCGTCAGGCAGGTCCGGACCAGTTGATTGCCATAGCGGTCGGGACGACGGGGAGCGATATCAGCCGGGATGGCGGCCGTACCTGGGCCCCCCTCGACGGCACGGCGTTCAACGCGGTACAGTTTGCCCCGTCGGGAACCGCGTTCGCCGTTGGCGGACGGGGCCGACTCGCCAGAATGATGAACCGCTGACGGCTCTACCTTTGCGCTTTTCTCCGCCAACAACCGTGCCATGAACAGAGTCAGATTCTCGATCGGGCTGGCCATATTGATCGCCGCCTGCGACCGGCCCGCTCCGCCGCCGGCGGATACCGCGACCGCCGCGCCGCCGGCTCCTGCCGCCGAACCGGCGGCGCCGGTCGTCACCGCCCCAGCCACTTTCCGCGTCCGTTTCGAGACAAGCAAGGGCCCGTTTGTGATCCGGGCGCATCGCGACTGGGCGCCTAACGGGGTGGACCGGTTTTTCCAGCTGGTCGAATCCGGCTATTACGACGACGTGCGGTTCTTCCGCGTGATTCCGGGTTTCGTGGTCCAGTTCGGGATGCACGGAGACCCCGCGACCAACGCGAAGTGGGCCTCCCAGCCGCTTCAGGATGATCCGGTGAAGCAGTCCAACACGCGTGGCAGGGTGGTATTCGCGCAGATGCCGATGCCCAACACGCGCACGACGCAGCTCTTCATCAATCTCCGGGACAACTCCGGTTCCCTCGACCCGCAAAACTTCTCGCCGATTGGCGAGGTCGTCGAAGGCATGAGCGTCGTCGACCGGCTTTATTCGGGTTATGGCGACCCACCGCCGGATCAACAGGGGCAGATTGCTGCCAGTGGCAACGAGTACCTCAATCGTGAATATCCGAAGCTCGACTTCGTCAGGACAGCACGAGTGGTGAAGTAAGCGTCAGGCGTCACGGCCTTCGCCTTGCCGGAACGCGGCTGCGCGCCAACTTACCCCGTCCATGCGCAGACTCGTCATCCTGGCCGCTGTGCTCCTGGCCGTGCACGTCGCACTGCTTTTCGTGCGGCCGTCACAGGCCGCGGCGCCCATCGTCGGCGACGGACTCGACGTCGGCGTGGTCTTCGACGTTGGAGGGCGCGGCGACAAGTCCTTCAACGACGGCGCCTACCTTGGCGCGGAACGCGCAATGCGGGAGCTTGGCGCGCGGGTCCGCTTCATCGAGCCGGGCGAAGGCACCGACCGGGAAGCCGGGCTCCGGTTGCTGGCCGCCGAAGGCATGGATCTCGTCATCGGTGTCGGATTCATCTTTTCCGACGACCTCTCGCAACTCTCGAAGGAATATCCCGACGTCCGTTTCGCCGGCATCGATTACGCTCCGCCGGTGGACGCCGCCGGTAACGTCATTCCGCCGCCTCCGAACCTCGCGGCCCTCCGCTTTCGGGAAGAAGAAGGCTCGTTCCTCGTCGGCGCGCTGGCCGCGCTGGTGGGCAACTCCAAACGACTCGGCTTCATTGGCGGCATGGATTTCCCGCTCATTCACAAGTTCGAGGCGGGGTACCGCGCCGGTGTCAGCGCCGTCTGCCCGGACTGCCAGGTCGTCGCGCAGTACGCCGGCGTCACCCCCGAGGCGTTTCGCAATCCGGGCCGGGGACAGGAGCTCGCGCTCAGCCAGTACCAATCCGGCGTCAACGTCATCTTCCACGCGTCCGGTTCCACGGGCCTCGGCGTTTTCGAGGCGGCACGCCGGCGCGGCAAGCTGGCGATAGGCGTCGACTCGGATCAGCAGGCCGAAGCGCCCGGTTTCATCCTCACGTCGATGGTGAAGCGCGTCGATGAAGCGGTCTTCAAGGCCGTGAAAAGCGTGCAGGATGGGACCTTCCAGGGCGGCATCTTCCAGCTCGGCCTCGCCGAACAGGGCGTCGACTACGTGTACGACGAGCACAATCGCGCGATGATCCCCGACAGCGTGCGTGCCCGGGTCGAGGCGTTGCGGGCTGAAATCGTCGCGGGGCGGATCAAGGTGCCATCTACCAGATGACGCCGGAGCCCGAGGCCACAGGCCACAGGCCACAGGCCACACCCGAGTCACGAGTCACGAGTCACGAGGCACCGTTCCTCGTCGCGAAAGGCATCAGTAAACGCTTCGGCGCGGTTGAAGCGAACCGGAATGCCAGTCTCGAGGTGGCGAGGGGCGAGATTCATGCGCTCGTCGGGGAGAATGGCGCGGGCAAGTCGACGCTGATGCGGATCCTGGCCGGACTCCACGATCCGGATGGCTGCACGGTGCAGTTGGACGGACGGGACGTCACCGGGTGGTCCACCCGTGACGCGATCGACGCCGGCGTGGGGATGGTACATCAGCACTTCATGCTGGTCCCCACGCTCACCGTGGCCGAGAACCTGGTCCTGGGGCGGGAGCCGCGTCGCGGCGTGCGCCTCGACCGCGCCGCCGCCAATGCCGAGGTCGAGGCGTTAGGCAGGCGAACCGGACTGGTGGTGGCGCCGGGCCGTCTGGTGTCGGAGCTGTCAGTGGGGGAAGCGCAGCGGGTGGAGGTGCTGAAGGTCCTCTGGCGCGGCGCGCGGCTCCTGATCCTGGACGAGCCGACCGCGGTCCTCTCGCCGCCGGAGATCCGCGACCTGTGGGCGGTGCTCCGCCGCCTGACGAGTGAAGGCAGCACCGTGGTGCTCATCACGCACAAGCTCGACGAGGTGATGGAGATCTCCGACACCGTCACG
>DAIUET010000076.1:0-3803 GCA_036845045.1 Gemmatimonadaceae bacterium
GTAGGGAATGGGGAATGGGGAATGGGGAATGGGTTCTATTCCCGATTCCCAGCCGGGCGCGTTCCGGAAATTCCGGAGTCGCGAGGAGCCCGGTGAGCAGGGAAGGAACCTGAACGAGGTCAACACCATGGCAGTCCGTATCCGTCTTCGCCGAGTCGGCCGCAAGAAGCAGCCGCACTACCGCATCGTCGTCGCCGACAGCACGAGCCCCCGCGACGGGCGCTTCGTCGAGATCATCGGCCACTATCATCCTCGTCAGGCAGAGAACAGCCTCGAGCTGCAGAAGGACCGTGCCAATCACTGGCTCGACAACGGTGCGCTGCCGTCCGACACGGTCCGCTCACTGCTCCGTCGCGCCGGTGTGCTCAAGGAACGGCACGAGCAGCGGCTGGCGAAGAAGCTGCAGGCGTCCGCCGTCCCGGTCGCGACCGACGAACAGGCCTGACCCGGTCAGGCAACGGGCATCCGTTCCTGATTCAGGCTGGTGCCCGATGCCTGCTACCCGATGCCTGCCGACGAATCCGGCGCGCCCGACCTTGTGGTAGTCGGTCGTATCCGGCGCTCTCATGGAGTGCTGGGCGTGCTCGTGGTCGAGCCGATGACTGCCAGCGCCGGGGAAGTCTTCATGCCCGGCCGGCAGTTTGTTGCCGGGACGGCGACCGGAGAGCCGGCGGTTCCCGAGCGGCTGCTCCGCATCGAAATGGCCGAGCCCTTCCAGGGCGGCTTCCGCGTGCAGTTCGACGCCATCAGGGACCGCAACGAAGCCGACCGCTGGCGCAATCGTTATGTGCTGGCGCCGCGGTCTGAGCTGCCGGAGCCGGGTGAGGACGAGATCTACCTCCACGACCTCGTGGGTCTCGCGGTCGAAGGGCAGGGTGGGGAGTCGATCGGCCGCGTGTCGGCGTACTACGAGCTGCCGCACGACGTCATGATCGAGGTTGACCGCGCCAACGACAGCGTGATGATCCCGTACCGGTTCGTGACAACCGTGGACCTCGAGGCGAAGCGCCTGGTCGTTGATCCGCCGGAGGGGTTGTTGTGATGAGATGGGAGATGGGAGACGGGAGATGGGTCGCCGCTCTGGCCTCTGGCCTCTGGCCTTCAACCTCGGGGTCAAGGTGCTGATCAACGTCATCACCATCTTCCCCGAGTTCTTCGCGGGTCCCCTGTCACTGAGCATTCCCGCTCGGGCCGCGGCCGCCGGGGCCGTCCAGTACCGCATCGTGGACCTTCGCGACTACACGCACGACCGGCACCGCACCGTCGACGACTACCCCTATGGCGGGGGCGCCGGGATGGTCATGAAGCCGGAGCCCTTCTTCGAGGCCATCGACGCCCTCAAGCCGACGGGCCCGATCGTCCTGCTCTCACCACGAGGTCGCCGGTTCACACAGGACGATGCCCGCCGGTACGCCGCCGGGAGTGAGCTGACCCTCCTCTGCGGCCACTACAAGGACGTGGACCAGCGCGTGGCCGATCACCTGGCGACCGAAGAGGTCTCGATCGGCGATTTCGTCATCAGCGGCGGCGAGCCGGCCGCACTGGCGGTCATCGACGCGACCGTTCGCCTCCTCCCCGGGGCGATCGGGGACATGGAGAGCGCGGTCTCGGATTCGTTCTACGACCGGGGACTCAGCGCGCCAAGCTATACCCGGCCGCCGGTTTACCGGGGGTTGGCCGTCCCGGAGGTCCTGATTTCAGGGGACCATCGGCGCATCGAGGAGTGGCGGAGGGCGTCGGGAGAGGAACTCACCAGATCCAGAGGTCAGAGACCAGAGGTCAGAGGTCAGAGGTAGTCCTTCTCCCTCTGGCCTGGGCTGGCTGGCATAACCACATGTGGTCCGCTACTTTACCACGTCTCTCCCAAATTGACTTCTCCCCGGGTTCCCCCATGCACCCGTTTATCGAAACCCAGAAGGAGTGGATGAAGGAAGTCCCTCCGTTCCGCGCTGGCGACACGCTGCGTGTCAGCGTCCGCGTTCGCGAAGGCGACAAGGAACGCCTGCAGGCGTTTGAAGGCGTCTGCATCGCGCGTCGCGGCAGCGGCGTCAGCGCGTCCTTCACGGTCCGCAAGATTTCCAATGGTGTCGGCGTCGAACGCATCTTCCCGACGCACAGCCCGATGATCGCGGAGATCGCGGTCCTGCGTCGCGGCCGCGTGCGTAGGGCGAAGCTGTTCTACCTGCGCTCGCTCTCCGGCAAGGCAACACGGATCCGTGAGAAGAAAGTGCGCGTCGCGATTCCCGAAAGCACCACCACGCCCACCGAGAGCTGATCGAAGTCCCCGTCGCGCGCCTGCCCGCCACGACATATTTTCGGGCATGGCCGACGGCAGGAAACGGTGGAGCGGGATCGAGCGCCAACTGCGCGCCACGCATGGTCCATTGCTCGCCGGTGTCGATGAAGTCGGACGGGGCCCCCTCGCGGGCCCCGTTGTCGCATGCGCCGTCATCATGCCCGCCGATCGCCGGGCTATCGCCGGGGTCGACGACTCCAAGCGCGTGGCCGAGCCCGATCGTGTGCGCCTGGCGCGCAAGATCCGCGAGAGCGCGCTCGCCATCGGCGTCGGCGCCGCGTCGGTCCGCGAGATCGACACCTACAACATCTACCACGCCAGCACCCGGGCCATCCGCCGCGCGGTGAGCCGGCTCCCGCTGCGCCCGGATCACGTGGTCCTGGACGGCAACCCGATACGCACGTTAGGCATCGAGCACACGGCCGTGGTCCATGGCGACGCCCGCTGTTACGCCATCGCCTGCGCCTCCATCATCGCCAAGGTCCTCCGCGACGGCCTGATGCGCCGCCTGGCCTGCCGTTATCCCGCGTACGGGTGGGACCGGAACTGCGGCTACGCCACGCTGGAGCACATCACGGTGCTCGACTCGCTCGGCGGCACGCCGCATCACCGGACGAGCTTCCGCAACAAGCAGCTGGAACTGCTCTTCGACGAGCCAGTCGACGAAGAAGCCGAAACGCTGGGCGTCGGGCTCTCTCCCGTCCCCCATCCCCCGTCCCCCGTCGCGGTTGTTTGAGCCCGGCCTTTTCGCAGGAAAGGTCGCCCTCGTCACCGGCGGTGGCACCGGAATCGGGCTCGGGATCTCCACCCTGCTGGCGCAACTGGGCGCCCACGTCGCCATCGCCAGCCGCACGGCCGATCACTTCGGTCCAGCAGTCGATTCGCTGGGCGCTCGCGGGCTGTCGGCGAGCGGACATGAGCTCGACGTCAGGCAGCCGGAGCGCATCCAGGCCGTCGTCGACAGGGTGCAAACGCACCAGGGCCGGATCGACCTCCTCGTCAACTGTGCCGCGGGGAACTTCTACGCGCCGAGCGAGTCGCTGAGCCCTAACGCGTGGCGTGCGGTCGTCGAGATTGATCTGTACGGCACGTTCTTCTGTTCGCAGGCGGTGTTTCCGGTGATGAAGGCGCAGGGAGGTGGCGTTATCATCAACATTTCGATGACCCTGCACTATCGGGGGTGGCCGATGATGGCGCATGCGACGGCGGCCAAGGCGGGGGTCGACGCCCTCACCCGGACCCTGGCGCTGGAATGGGCGCCGCACGGGCTTCGAGTCAACGCCGTCGCTCCGGGTCCGGTACCCACCGAGGGCGTGAAGAAGGCATTCACGCCGCCGTCCGAAGGCGCCGCCGACCTTTTTGCCGTGGAGCGGGCGATGGGCGACTACGCGAAGAAGGCGATCCCGTTAGGCCGGTTCGGTATGCCCGCAGACATCGCGAACGCGGTCGCCTTCCTCGCGTCCCCCGGGGCGTCGTGGATCACCGGGGCCATCCTGGTGGTCGATGG
>DAIUET010000076.1:3903-11431 GCA_036845045.1 Gemmatimonadaceae bacterium
ACAAGTATCCCCACCCAGAACCACTCTCGCTCGTCGGTCCACAGCTCCTGGATCCTGAACCCCGCCGGGCGGATGACCGCCTCCAGGAATTCCCGGTCGTACTTGTACGAGCATTCGGTGAGGATGGTCTCGCCGCGATCGAAATCGATCGCGGTACCGGCCACGTACACACGCTGTGACACCGTCGACTCGAGGTGCATCTCGATCCGGCTCGCCTCGTCGTTGAAGTCGGCCCGGTGTCGAAAGGTGTCCAGGTCGAATGTGGCGTTGAGCTCCCGGTTGAGCCGTGCAAGCACGTTCAGGTTGAAGGCCGCCGTCACGCCTTCCGCGTCGTTGTACGCTGCGCGCAGGACCTCGACGTCCTTGCGGCGGTCCACGCCGAGGATGAGCGCGCCCTGCGCGCCGACCGTCGCGCGGATCCGGTGCAGGAATGCCGTCGCTTCCGCCGGGTGCAGGTTGCCGATGGTCGAGCCGGGGAAGAACGCAACGCGGCGGGCATCGGGCGGCAGGGGCGGCAGCGCGAAGCGCGCGGTGTAGTCCGCGCAGACCGGCGCCACGCGAAGGTGCGGATACTGGCGGGCCCGTTCCGCCGCGACGGCCGCCAGTTGTTCCATCGAGATGTCGACCGGGACGTACGCGGCCGGATTGCGCAGCGCATCGAGCAGGGCGAGCACCTTCACGCCGGCGCCGCTGCCGTACTCGATCAGCGCCGTGTGCTCGCCGCATAACGCCGCGATCTCAGCAGCCCGCTCCTCCAGGATGCACAGCTCCGTCCGCGTCAGGTAGTATTCCGGGAGCTCGGTGATCTGCTCGAACAGGCGGGCGCCAATCCGGTCGTAGAACAGCTTCGGTGGCAGCGTCTTCGGACTTCCCAGCAACCCGCGCAGCACCTCGGCGCGCATGGTGTCCGTCGCCGTGTATGGCCCAAGGCGCAGGCCGGACATGTTTCCAGTCCGTGTCGTCATGTGGTGCTCGCCAGGCGGATGCCGGTGAACTGCCAGCGGGCATCGCTCGGGAAGAAGTTGCGGTATGTCAGGCGTGCATGCGATCGGGGCGTGGCGACCGACGCGCCGCGCAGCACCCACTGGTCGCTCATCCACTTGCCGTTGTATTCGCCGATGGCGCCGGGCGACGGCTGGAACCCCGGATAGGCGACGTAGGCGCTGTGTGTCCACTGCCACACGTCACCGTACCACTGCCCTGCGCCGTTGTCGGCCGCGGGATGAAATCTCCCGCTCTCGACAAAGGTCCCCTCGATCGGTTCGCCGGCGGCCGCTGTTTCCCACTCGGCTTCCGTCGGCAGCCGGTGGCCAGCCCACCGGGCATAGGCGTCGGCTTCGTAGTAACTGACGTGGCAGACAGGGAGCGAAGGGTCGACCTGCCCATCACCCGCCAGCGTGAACTCGCGCCACGCTCCATCCATCCGCTCCCAGTACAACGGAGCAGACCACCCGTGCTCGCGCGCCGTTGCCCATCCGTTCGACAACCAGAGCTCCGGCCGCCGGTATCCGCCGTCCTCGATGAAGGAAAGGAACTCGCCGTTCGACACGAGGCGTGACCCTATGCGGAACGCCTCCGTGAACACACGATGTGCCGGTCCCTCGTTATCGAACGCAAAGCCGCTTCCCTGGTGACCCAGCCGCTGAATGCCGGCCCCGAATTCACGCCATGTCGATCGACTCGCCTCAGTACTCGCCGGGAGCGACGCGCGATATGCCGGACGAAGGGGATTCATCCAGAACACGTGCTTGATGTCCGTCAGGAGGAGTTCCTGGTGCTGCTGCTCATGGTGAATCCCGAGTTCGACGACTGCCCACGCCGGGTGCTCCGGATCGTCGGCGATCTCCTCGCACAGGCGCTTCACCGAGTCGTCGACGTGATTCCGGTAGGCGAGTACCTCACTCACCGACGGACGCGTGGCGAGCCCGCGTTGCGCGCGGCAGTGACGTTCCCCGGCCTGCACGTAGTACGAGTTGAACAGGAAGGCGTAGCGGGGATTCGGCGTCACGTATCCCGGCAGGTGATCGGCGAGGAGAAACGTCTCGAAAAACCAGCTGGTGTGCGCCAGGTGCCACTTGGTGGGGCTCACGTCGGGCATGCTGCTGACGACGAAATCCTCCACCTCGAGTGGCGCACAGAGAGCGACCGTCTGCTCCCTCACGGCCTGGTACCGCTGGGCCAGCGAGGCAGTCGTGTCTCTTTGTTGCTCCTGAAGGGCTACCGGAGAGGCCATGCCTGGAACCACCTGAAGACGGGTTAGAGCATCGAAATCAAACTCATGGAATCGGAGAACGGTTCCTTTGCCTGATACCCCACAACCACCTCAATCATCGCGCTGAAACAGCTCGTGTGGGCAACATCGCCGGCGCGATGCCAGGACGGTCCGTTGACAGGGCGAATCAGGTGCGCAGAGGACCGGACTGGCCCCGGAGCAGTGACGCGCACGCTTCGAAGGCGGAGTCAAGGAAGGCGCGGACCTGCGCTGCCTGGGCGTTCGAGTCAGCACTGAGTCGTGACCCGGTGAGGACCGCTCCGAACCAGCCCTCTGTGTTCCAGTACCCACCACCCGCCAGCGGCGCCGTTGCGCGGTCAGAGCCCGGTGGTGGATAGGCGTTCACGTAGTAATACGGTTCCGGCACCTGCTGATCGCCGGCGAGCATGCCGGCGCCGCTGGTGCGTCCCGGCGCGATCGTGGCCAGAGTGGCGATGTCGAAATGATGGGGCCAGCACCGCACCTCGTCACCAGCGATGCGGGAGCGGAACTCGTCCAGAAGGTTGGCCGCGTTTCCATACCAGTGCGCAAGCTCTGCGAATTCGTCGCTCGACGACAGGTCGAACGGTTCGCCGTGGCTGACGTTGTGCGAGGGTAGTTCGTAGTGCCGCTTCAGCGTCAGGCGGCGACCGTCGAGTCCAGACTCGGCAAGCGTGTCGCGCAGGGTGGTTTCCACATGGCTGACTGTCAATCCGTGAAGCGGTACCTGGCAGGTGATTGTCCCCTCCCGCAGCACGAGCAGGGTCAGGTGCCGCGGCTGGACTGCCACCTGAACCGCGCCTTTGTGGCCCTGCACCTCGCGAGAACAGAGGGCCTCATGCGCGGCCATCCAACCCAGGTTCGTATGACTGTCATCATCCTTGCGAGGCAGGAACGAGATCCCTAACGCTGTTGCGAACTGGGCAGCGTAATGGAACTGGAGCCGGCTATCCGCCAGCGCCAACGATTTCGAGGGATGAAGAGGACGCCAGGCTCTTGTCGCAGGCGAGGTGGTCATTGGGGCTGGGGCTGGGGGCGTGACGAGCGGTGGGCCGGGCGAGCTCTCCTCCGGGGGCCTGCTGGGTCGCAACGCTACTTCGGATGTGGCCGCTGGGTTCGGAGCGTGCTCCTGTACTACGGAATGGGCGTCGAGAGCCGGCAAATACGCCCGCGGAGCCCCGCGGAACCAGGTTTGATGCCACAAGTCGAAGAATACCAACAGCTTGTGATAATGGTCACAGAGCTTTTCGTGGTGTTACCGCTACGTTCTCATTGCGTCCAATGTGACGATTGCGGCCCGCCGGGGAACGAACCGGTAAGAGGCCCCAACACCTCGGAAAACACTTTGTAAGTGGGGGGAATATCAATGATCCGCAACATCGCACTTCTCGCCCTCGCGTCGGCGTCCCTCAGCGCGTGCGCTACGAAAGGGTACGTTCGGAACCAGGTCGAGACGGGCATCGCCGCCGAGCGGAGCGCTCGCGAGGCAGCTGACACCGACCTGAATGGTAAAGTGACCACGCTGGGTACGGACCTGACCGCGGTCAAGTCGGAAGTTGCGACGCTGCAGACGGACGTGGCAGCCCTTCGCCGTGACTTGACGGCCATGCGCGATGAGTTCGGCGCGAAGATCACGGCGATGGAGAACGGGATGAAGTTCGCGCTCCCCGTGACGTTCGCGTTTGACGATGCAACGATCCGTGACGAAGATCGCGCGAGCCTCGATCGTTTCGCCCAGGTCGTTGGTAAGCACTACGGTGGTGCAGTGGTGACGGTGGAAGGCCACGCTGATCCGGCCGGATCGCGGTCCTACAACATGGCGCTGTCCAAGCGTCGTGCCGAGTCGGTTGCGTCGTATCTGACCACGGCCGGCTTGACGGGCATCGAGCTCCGCGCGGTTGGCGTTGGTGAGAACCGCGTGATTGTGCCGGGTGCCGAGCGTGACGAGCCGGGCGCGCAGACGAATCGCCGCGTCGTGTTCATCGTGGAGTCCTCGGCCAACGGCCGCGTGATCTCCAGCATCCAGCCGCAGTAAAGGTCTTCTTCGAGAACTTTCTTCGGAAGGTTCTCTGAGAATGAAGGCCCGGACTCGAAAGAGTTCGGGCCTTCATCTTTCTGGCGGGGGCGCGGAATTCCAAACGGCGCGGATGCCGAACTGAATTTCGAGCGGCGCAAAGATTCCAAACGACGCGAACCCGAATCCTTCACCGCGATCCGCGCGACCGTGCGTGTCGTCGTGTTCAGCGAGGCTGAGCCAACTGCGTTCGTACGTCGCGCCTCCCGGCCGCTCCAAGTGTGTGTCCAAAGCTGAGAAGCGGGCTGCTTGGTTGCCAAAACGGTCCCAACGCGAGTGTATGGCTCGCTTACCAAAGGCGTCGCATGTTGCGCGCGTGACCCCAATCGCACATCATTGTGTCCGGTGCGCCGTCAACTGGAGGCGTTTGTGGGTGGAGTTACTCGTCAGGCGCTACTTGCTCTCATGGTGCTTGTGTGCCCACTGACCGCCCTGCGCTCCCAGCCTTCGGTTCACCTGCCAGCAAGCGGCTCGTGTGCTCAATGCCGCGTCGCTTTCCAGCGCGTTACGACGCTGGGCACTGCCACCGATGACGGCTACCTAACGGCCAATCCCTTGTGGGCAGCGATGGATCGCGTTGGGCGGATCTACGTAGGGCTTCAGCCACCGGGCGACCTTCTCCTCGTGTTCGACACCTCCGGGCGGTTCACCGGCCGCGTGGGTCGCAAGGGTACCGGTCCAGCTGAGTTCACGTTTCCGGTCATAGCATTACCAAAGGCGAATGGACACCTCTTGGTGTGGGACTTCCAGCTGGGGATGCTGACCACTTTGGATTCGCGCCATCGCTACGTCCGGCAATTCCACCAAGCTCACCCGCCAGCGGCCATTCTCGCCGATGGCCGGCAGTTGGTTGTTGCATCAACGCAGGACCGCGAGGGCGTTGGGTATCCGCTGCACATTTATGATGACCACGGGCAACGAGTCACGTCATTCGGATCCGTAGGGCGCTTCGCGAGCTCGGAGAGCTGGCGACTGATGCGAACCGTGGCTGTTGGGCCGTCTGGACGCATCTGGTCTGCTAATCAGGATGAATATCGCATTGAGGAGTGGACGCCCGACCTGAGCCGTGGTCGAACATTTACTCGCAGCGTACCATGGATGCCGAGGGTTGAAACCCGCTCTGACGGTGTTACCGGAGAACGGCCTAACGCCTTCATCATCGCTCTAAGCGAGGACGACAATGGTCGCCTGTGGGTCTTCTCACGTGTTCCATCTGAGAACTGGAAGGAAGCCTTGGGCACACCCAGGCAACGGCCCGGGCGGCCCGCCACTTACCCTAATCGCGATCGTGGGCAGCTCTTTGACACCATGGTCGATATCATCGACCTTCGCTCGAATGTCCTACTGATCTCGCAAAGGCTTCGGTCGCACGTCCGTTTCATGCTCCGTAAAGACTTGGTGGCGTCGTATCGCGAGGACGCGAATGCGACTCCGCTGCTGGACATCTCGCGTGTCCAGCTAAACACCTCGACACGGAGGGATCAACGATGAGGAACGTTTGGAAGGTACTGCGGACGGGGGGACTCGCGTCCCTCGTTGTGGTGGCGAGCGCCGCAAGCATTCCTCGAGACTCACTCGCCGGTGAGTACGACCTCGCGGCGGCGCAGATGCTCGGCTCGCCAGAAAGTGTTGGGTCAATGAACGACTGCTTCGGCTGCTATCCAGGCGGCTCCGGCGTTCCGGTGATCTGCGACTTCGGCGAACACTTCGATCGCACTGGCTCATCGGAGTTCTTCCAGCCCCGGAGCGAGATGCACAACGACTGTGACTCGGCTGAGTGCAGTGAGCACAGCGAGTGCCAGCCCACAGAAGAGACGATGGACGCGTTGACGGCGGCTGTCGCAGACAACGATGTCGTGACGCTACGGCAACTCCTGAGCGTCGATCCGAAGGTAGAGTTCAACGTTGAGCGGGGCGCGATACAGATGTTGGGTTGTCGAGACGAAGTCGTGCTGCACCTGCCCGTAGGGGTTGGGCTCCTGGCTGCTCTCGCTGGCCTGACGAAGTAGAGTCAGCGTCGCAACTGAGGGTCTCACCTCGAGGCTGCCGGTCGACATAATGAACGGCAGCCTTCTGGTTTTCGCGGTCGGAATGATCTCTGACTAAGAGGTGCAAGACCGCTGACGACCTTGGTAAGGGAACTCCTGGCTGAACTGCAACCGCGTCGATGCGCGGTGATGGGCAAAGGAAGCTGCAGGCAATCTCCGGCCCGGGGAACACGCATTGCATTAGGAGGCGAACGTCTGTTGAGCGAGGGGACAAACAGACCCGAAGCCCGATGTCATCCGGACCGCTCGGGCTCAGATGCGGCGCGTTGATGACAGCCCGGAGCGAGAAGGCTCCGAGCCTTGGAACAGCTATAGAAGGGTGCGAAGGGGGGCGAAGAGCGCATACACCCTCCGCACCCTCAGCACCCTCAGCACCCTCAGCACCCTTACCTTACGAACGTTGACCCCGCATAGACATGCTCCAAAGCCCGCTCAAACGCCACGGGATCACGATGTCCCAGGTGCCGCAGCATGTCCCCCTGGCTGATGATGCCGGTGAGCGCGCCATCGCTGGTCAGTACCGGCACCCGGCGAACGCGCGCCGCTTCCATCTTCTGCATGACGCGCGTTGCATCGTCGGTCGCCAGCACGGTGTGAATGGGTGCGGACGTCATGTGGTCCGCGACACGGCAGGTGCACGTGTGCTTTCGGGCGACGCAACGTGTCGCAATGTCGCGATCCGTAATGAGGCCGACCACACGACGCGACGTATCGTCGGACACGACCGGCGTACAGCCAATGCCGTGATAGCGCATCATCTCCGCCGCTCGCCAGATGGGATCCGATGGAAGCACGCACATGGGATCGCGTGTCATGATGTCTCTGGCCTGCATGTTGTCCTCCGCCCGTTACGACGCCGAATAGTAGCAAATCACCCGGGCGACACTTCGCGACGCGCGTCACGAATGGGTAAGGCAGAGCCGGGTTCAGCACGCGTATGGCGTTCTCGGGCGAAGCAGACAGCCGCGTTACCCGGATGGGTTTCCGGTCGACCGTCCTGAACTCGAGCACCGTGCGGGGTGGGGAGATGCCACCAGCGGCGGGCCGATGATACTTTCTCCCCATGACTAACTCTCGAGCAATTGCGATCCTGAGCGCGGCCATGGTCCTGTGGCCCGTCTCAGCACAGGCGCAGGGCGGCACAGCCGTCCGCGA
>DAIUET010000077.1:0-9193 GCA_036845045.1 Gemmatimonadaceae bacterium
CACCTTGAGCGGATTCATTTACGTCGCATACAGCGCCACGCTGACGTTCGAAGCCTGAACGACGATCAAGGGCTACTTCAACACCGTCGGCTCGTCGTTGTTCGTACTACGGGGGGCGAAGATCATGGCCATCGGCACCGCCGAGCTTCCCATCGTCTTCACGTCGTCGCAGCCGGTTGGGCAACGGAAACCGGGCGACTGGGGTGGCCTCATCATCGTCGGGAATGCCGTCATCAATCGCACGGGCGTCGACATCGAAATCGAGGGGACGAATACCGCTACCGGCAGCGCGCCGGGAACCAATTACAAGGTGACCTACAGTGGCGGGACGACGAACACCGACAACAGCGGCGAACTCCGCTACGTTCGCGTCGAGTACGCCGGGTATGCGCCCTCGGTCAACAACGAGCTGAACTCGTTCTCCTTCGCGGCGGTCGGCAGCGGCACGAAACTCTCGTTCCTTCAGGCCATGGCGGGGCTTGATGATTCCTTCGAGTTCTGGGGCGGTGCCGTCGACGCCACGAACCTCGTGTCGTACGAAGCTGGCGACGATCACTTCGACATGTCCGAGGGATACCACGGCCGTCTCCAGTACCTGATCGCGCTCCAGACGACGCGGCTCACGCCCCGGACACTGGCCGGTTCGCCATCGAGCGATCCACAAGGGATCGAGAACGACGGCTGCGAGGGAGCCGGTTGCACGAACGGCCGAAACACGACCCCGTACACCGCTCCGGTCGTGGCGAACTTCACGCTGGTAGGCACTAATGACGTGGCGACCTCGGGAAGTTCCGGCGGCGTCGGAATGATGCTGCGCCGGGGCACGGGTGGATTCTACGTCAACGGGCTGCTGGCCCGTTGGCCGCGCGGCGCCATCAGCGTCCGCGACGCCGAGACCTGGGAGCGGGCAGCAAGCTCGCCGACTCCCGACCTGGCCACCACCGATCTTGCAATCCGCAATGTGTTGATCACGGAATCGGCGCTGCCGTTCCAGGCGGGCACGGGCCAGAACGCGTTCGACCTCACGGCGAACAGCCTCGTGCAGGACAACACGGCCGTTGGCACTCTGCTCACCGCATTCCCTGCCGTCATCGGGTCGACCACGACTGCCGCCGCACTCGACTGGACGCCGTCAACGACGTCTGCCGCCGCCACGGGAGGACTGGCGACGTTCACCGGCAAGCTGTCCATCGCCGCCGGCGCAGCGGTCACTCCGACTGCCTATCGTGGCGCCGCGGCTCCGGGCGGCACGAAATGGTGGCAGGGCTGGACGGTCTACAGCCAGCAGTAGCGCCCGCACCATCCGGATGAAGCTCTTCGCACTCACGCTGTGCATGGTCATCATGGCCGGCTGCCGCCAGGGTCACGCGGCAGCCGACTCGGCACGTGCTGATTCGCTGGTCTGCGTCAGGCAGGACTCGGTCAATCGCGCGCAGCCGGGATACATTGTGGACAGTATCCTCCCAGTTGAAGAACAGCTGCGCCGCTTCCGAGTCGGCCTGCCTGAGACGCGCGTTCTGGATAACGGCGCGGCGAGCCGCGACGCGCTGGTCCAGTCGTTCATGCGGAGCTTGGAGAGCGCCGACACCGCAGCTCTCGTGCAACTCACCGTTTCGAGAGCCGAGTTCGCGTACCTCGTTTATCCCGAGTCACCGTTGAGTTCACCACCGTACGCGCAGGCGCCGGACCTGGTCTGGATGCGGCATGCCGCAGCCAGCTCGACCGGTCTCAAGCGACTGCTGGCTCGAGTGTCGGGGACGAGGGTATGGCTGCGCCTATCGTCGTGCGGCGAACCTCCAATCGTTGAAGGTGCCAACCGCATCTGGCGAGACTGCGTGGTTCGATTTGCTCCGGACGGCGGTGTCATTCAGACCACACAACTCTTCTCGGGGATCATCGAACGACAGGGCCGTTTCAAGATCCTGTCTTATGCCAACGCGTTCTAGACGGGGCCGGGTGATTCAAAGAGGTATTTGACGACCCTTTGGTTGAAGGTCCCCACGCCGGGCGGTGACGAGCTCGTGTTGTCGCTGTGACAATCCGGACCGGTGCGTTACCGCATCGTCGCCGAACTGTTACAAATCGCCCGTAGCCTCCCGTCGCATCACATCGGAAGGCGCAGGTTCACCGGCCACCCAGGGGACAACGTG
This sequence comes from Gemmatimonadaceae bacterium, assembly GCA_036845045.1. Classification (GTDB taxonomy): domain Bacteria; phylum Gemmatimonadota; class Gemmatimonadetes; order Gemmatimonadales; family Gemmatimonadaceae; genus JABWBJ01. The sequence goes on from DAIUET010000077.1 coordinate 2,151, forward strand.
CACCTCCCGCGCCCTCAATTCGTCGCGCTCGCCTCGATTTACCTGATGTCCACGTCAGCCCTCCGCGCCCAGAACGTCAACCCGGCTCCGATCGATTCGACTCCTCTTTCCACAACAACGCAGTCACCTGCACCCTCGCCATTGCCCTTTGCCTTCTCCGGCGTGCTCTACCTGAACTATCAGTACGGCGGCCTGGCGGGCGCCCGATCAGAGAATCGCTTCGAACTGGAGCGCGCTTACCTGAATTTCCGCGCCTCGGCGGGCCGCCGGGACAGCATTCGAGTGACGCTCGACGTGTTCCAGCAGCGCGACGCCACGCGCGACGAGTATTACCGCGGCTGGACGATGCGCGTGAAGTACGCCTACCTGAACCACGATTTTGTCGAGGGAACGAGCGACGACATGAAGGTCTGGGGGCGTCTGGGCCTCATCCAGACGGTGGTCATTGAAAAGGAAGAGCAGTTCTGGAACCGCGGCCTCTCTCAGGTCGCCCTTGAGCAGGCCGGATTCTTCAACTCGGCGGACGCCGGTGTTGGCCTCGGTGTGACGCTGCCCGGCCGCATCGGCGAGGTCTACGCCACCATCGTCAACGGAACCGGTTACCAGTCACGCGAGACCGATCGCTTCAAGGACTTCCAGGCGCGCGTCACCCTCACGCCATGGGCAGCCGGCAGTTCGTTCCTTCGGGGCCTGCAACTGTCGCCCTGGCTCAGCCTCGGTGCGCGCTCGAGTGATTTCGCCACACCACGTGGCACGGTGCAGGCTGTCGCCGATGCTCGCAAAAAGAACCGATACGGTTTCCTGACCACCTATCGGGATTCGCGCTTCGTCTTCGGCGCGCAGATCGCGCGCAAGATCGATGTCGCCGAGTCGGCGGATACGACGCGGGACGTGGTCCCGGCCACGAGAGACGTGACGGGCAACCTCACGTCGGTGTTCGCGTTCTGGCGGCCACTGGGTCCCGCATCGTCCTCGCCATGGTCGGTGCTCGGCCGGATCGATGACGTCAAGCCTGACGACGATGCATCGGGCACGCAGCGTCGCTACATCGTCGGCACGACCTGGGATCTGAACAGCCGCACCTCCGTCACGTTCGACGTGCAGTCGCTGTCTCCACGCAACGGGCTTGCCGGGACACCATCGCGCACGTTCTTCCTGCATTTCATCGCGAACTACTGAACACCCTTCGCGCCCTCCGCACCCTTCGCACCCCATCCAATGCGTCTCGCAACGATCGCTATAGCCACGTCGCTGGCCCTGGTCGGAACCGCCTGCTCCGGTGGCGGTGACGGGTCTGCCGAATCCGGATCCACGTCGGGCGTCGACCTCAATGGCGCGGGCGCGACGTTCCCCTACCCGATCTATTCGAAGTGGGTCTCGGATTACCAGGCCGCGACCGGCATCAAGGTCAACTACCAGTCGAAGGGATCCGGTGCCGGGATCAAGCAGCTTTCCGACGGTATCGTCGACTTTGGCGCATCCGACAGTCCGATGACGGACGAAGAAATGTCGAGGACAAAGCATGGTGCCGTGCTGCACTTCCCCACGGTCCTCGGCGCCGTTGTGGTCACGTACAACCTGCCGGCGCTCAGCGCTCCGCTTCGGCTCAACGGCGAAGTCATCGCCGACATCTTCATGGGGCAGGTGACGAAGTGGAACGATGCCAGGATCGCTGCACTCAACCCGTCGGTGACACTCCCGGCCGACGATATCCTGGTCGTCCACCGCACCGACGGCAGCGGGACCACCTTCATCTTCACGGATTACCTCAGCTCGGCCAGCGCCCGATGGAAGCAGGAAGCGGGCGGACCCGGGCGCGGAAAGGAAGTGAAGTGGCCCGTGGGACTGGGCGGACAGGGGAATGAAGGCGTCGCCGGGCAGGTGAAGCAGACACCTGGAAGCATCGGGTACGTGGAGCTTGCCTACGCGAAACAGAACGGCCTGCCCGTCGCGCACGTGATGAACAGGGCCGGTGAGTACGTCGAGCCCACCATTGCGTCCATCACCGCGGCGGCAGAAGGCGCGGTGTCGGCGCTGCCGGCTGACTCGGACTATCGGATCTCGATCGTCAACGGACCGGGTGCTGGCGCTTATCCGATCTCCTCGTTCACGTGGATCCTGGTGTACAGCACGCCGCCCGATGCCGCGAAGGGCAGGAAAGTCGTCGACTTCCTGCGCTGGGTCTATTCAACCGGCCAACAGAGTGCTGCCAGCCTGGATTACGCCCCGCTGCCGGCCAGCCTTGCGCAGCGCCTGACGGATCGACTCGGTAGCATCTCACTGACCGCTACACCGTGACGGGAGCAGTTCCGGCAGCACCCGATCCGGCGATCGACCCTTCGCCGGCAGTTTCGACGACACTCGAAGGTCGGTCGATCGGCGATCATGTGTACCGTACGCTGACCACCGGCTTTGCGGTCGCCATTCCGATCCTGCTGGCCTTCATCGCCTTCGAGGTCGTCGCGGCCGCCTGGCCGGCGTTGAGACAGTTCGGGTTCGGGTTCCTGACCTCGAGTGTCTGGGATCCGGTCCGCAGCCAGTTCGGTGCGGCGCCGATGATCTATGGGACGATCGTCAGTTCCATTCTTGCCCTCATCCTGTCGGCGCCGCTGGCACTCGGCGTGGCGATCTGGCTCTCCGAATTCTCTCCGCGATGGCTGCGCCAGCCGGTCTCGTTTCTGGTGGACCTGCTGGCGGCGATCCCCAGCGTCGTCTACGGTCTCTGGGGGATCTTCTTCCTCCTGCCCATCCTGCGCGAAAAGGTCATGCCGTTTCTCGCAACCACGCTGGGCCTGGGGCGCACGCCGTTCTTTGCGGGACCCGCCTACGGCAACAGCATGCTCGGCGCCGCGGTGATTCTCGCCATCATGATCCTGCCGTACATCTCGGCGGTGTCGCGCGAGGTGTTGATGGCCGTGCCGCGCTCGCAGCGTGAGGCGGCGCTGGCCATGGGCGCGACCCGGTGGGAGATGATCCGGGACGCGGTCATCCCCTACGCGCGGTCGGGCATCCTCGGCGGAGTCATCCTCGGGCTGGGGCGGGCGTTAGGCGAGACCATGGCGGTGACGATGCTGATCGGCAACCGCCATGAGATCTCGGCGTCGCTGTTCGCCCCGGGGTATACGCTGGCGTCGGTGATCGCCAACGAGTTCGCCGAGGCGACGAACGAGCTGCACACGGCGGCCCTCATGGCTTGCGGCGCGGTGCTGCTCTTCGTGACGCTCGTGGTGAACGCCATTGCCCGCTGGCTGGTCTGGTCGGTGGGGCGGGAGAAACGATGACGGCCCGTGCGCGCCCGGCCGCTCCACCGCTCCGGTCATTGCGGGGGCGACGGATCGTCAATCTCGTCATGAGCGCGCTGATGGCGGTCGCCGCGATCCTGGCCACACTCCCGCTGATTCTCCTCCTGTTTCACCTCATTCGCGAGGGAGCCACGTCGCTCAACTTCGCGTTCTTCACCGCCATGCCGAAGCCGGTGGGCGAGCCGGGCGGAGGGATGGCGAACGCCATCGTCGGGACGTTGATCCTCGTCGGGATCGCCGCGTCGATCGGCCTGCCGGTCGGCATCGGGGCCGGCCTGTACCTGGCGGAACAACGCGGGGCGAAGCTCGCCACCGGCGTGCGGTTTCTCTCGGATGTGCTGAACGGGATGCCGTCGATCGTGATGGGTATCTTTGCCTGGCATTTTCTCGTCCGCCCGGTGGGGCACTTCTCCGCCCTCGCCGGCGGGGCCGCGCTCGGCGCAATGATGATTCCGCTCGTGACTCGCGCGACGGAGGAGATGGTACGCACCGTGCCTACCGCCCTGCGGGAAGCGGCGCTGGCACTCGGGTACCCGAGGTGGCGCACGTCGGTCGCCATCGTTTTGCGCACTGCGCTACCTGGCATCGTGACCGCGGCGCTCGTGGCGATTGCGCGGATCGCGGGGGAGACAGCGCCGCTCCTGTTTACGTCATTCGGAAATCACTTCTGGTCGACGGCCCTCAACGAGCCGATCGCCGCCCTGCCCCATCAGATCTACGAATACGCCAAGTCGCCTTACGAGGAGTGGCACCGCCTGGCCTGGGCTGCGTCGCTGGTCCTGATCGGCATGGTGCTCCTCATCAGCCTGCTCGCGCGGTTCGTGACCCGTTCGCGTCATGGAGGTGTGGGTGACTGAACTGATCGCGCTCAAGCCACCGCCGGCGCTGGAGTCCACGCTCCCGAACGCCGCTCCTGCCGACCGTTCGCGGATTTCGGTTCGCAAGCTCGACGCGTTCTTCGGCTCGTTGCGTGCCGTACGCGACGTCTCCATCGATTTCCAGGACGGCCACGTCACCGCCATCATCGGGCCGTCCGGCTGCGGCAAGTCGACACTGCTGCGATGTCTCAACCGGATGCACGAAACGATCCCGCTGGCGCGCGTCGAGGGCGAAGTCCTGCTCGACGGCCGGAACGTCTACGATCGTGGCGTCAGTCCGATCGAGGTCCGCCGTCATATCGGGATGGTCTTCCAGCGTCCGACGCCGTTTCCCACCATGTCCATCAGGGACAACGTTGCCGCCGGCCTTCGAGCCTCCTCGCGTGATCGCCACTCCCGGAAGCGCGAGGACGAAATCGTGGAGGAGTCGCTCAAGTGGGCCGGCGTGTGGGACGAGCTCAAGGATCGCCTGCGCGATTCGGCGACGGCGCTGTCGGGCGGCCAGCAGCAACGGCTCTGCATCGCGCGCGCGCTCGCGACACGCCCCAGGGTCCTCCTGCTCGACGAACCGACGGCGTCACTCGATCCGCTCAGTACGCAGAAGATCGAGGAGCTGGTGCATAGGCTCCGGGGACAGGTGACGGTCATCATCGTGACCCACAACATGCAGCAGGCCGCGCGCGTGTCGGATCGCACCGCCTTCATGCTCCTCGGCGAGCTGGTCGAAGCGGCGCCTACGTCCGAGATGTTCACCACGCCATCGGATCAACGCACCGAGGACTACATCACCGGACGGTTCGGATGAGTTCAACGGTCGCACCTGATGCGGCGATCTGGGGCACCGTCGAGGCGGGGGCCTTCAGCTTCTGGTACGGAGAAAAGCAGGCGCTGAAAGACATCAGCCTGACGATCCGGCCGCGCTCGGTCACGGCGCTCATTGGACCATCCGGCTGCGGCAAGTCCACGTTCCTGCGATCCCTGAACCGGCTCAACGACATCATTCCGGACGTAAGGCACACCGGCCTGGTGAAGCTGGATGGGGAGGACATCTACGCGAGCGGGATCGACGTGGTGAACCTGCGCCAGCGAGTCGGGATGGTGTTTCAGCGCTGGAATCCCTTCCCCCGCTCCATATACGACAACGTGGCGTATGGCCCGCGCATCAATGGCCGCCCGACGCGATCGCAGCTCGACGCGATTGTCGAGGGCGCCCTCCGGCGCGCCGCGCTCTGGGACGAGGTGAAGGACCGGCTCCGCCAGAGCGCGCTCAGTCTGTCCGGCGGGCAACAGCAGCGGCTGTGCATCGCGCGGGCACTGGCCAATCGCCCCGAAGTACTGCTGCTCGACGAGCCCTGTTCGGCGCTCGACCCCATCGCTACCCAGAAGATCGAGGAGCTGCTGTTCCAGCTGAAATCGGAATTGACCATCGTGATCGTGACGCACAACCTGCAGCAGGCCGCCCGGGTATCGGATGAAACGGCCTTCTTCTTTCTGGGCGAGGTCATCGAGCAGGACGTGACCGAACGGATCTTCACCAGCCCGCGCGAGAAACGCACCGAGGATTACATCACCGGGAGGTTTGGATGACCGGCGTCGACGTCTCCGAGCGCCATTTTCACGCGCAGCTGGCCTCGCTCAAGCAGCGGCTGACCGAGATGTCCACCCGCGCCGAAGAGCTGGTCGACATCGCCGTCGAGGCGTTGCTCTCCCGCGACAAGGAAAAGGCCGACGCGGTGATCGGTGGCGACCGCGATGTCGACCACCTCGAGCTCGAGGTCGAGCACCTTGCCATCGCCCTGCTCGCGCTGCAACAACCGATGGGACGCGACCTGCGGTTCATCATCAGCGCCATCAAGATCTCGAGCGACCTCGAACGCGTAGGCGATCATGCCGTGAACATCGCGCAATCGGCATTGCGCATCATCGCCCTGGGGTCCCCGCTGATGATCGATCCCGCGATCGAGGACATGGCGCGGCGCGCGCGGCGGATGCTGTCCGACGCACTCGACGCCTTCGTGCGGGCCGATGGCGTGCTGGGTCGGGATGTCTGCCAGCGCGACGACCAGGTCGATGCCCTGCACGATTCCCTGTTCCGCATCCTGCTCACCCACATGATGGGCGACCCGAAGCTGATCACGCCGTCCCTGGAACTGCTCCTGGTCAGCCGGAACCTCGAGCGGGTCGCCGACCTGGCCACGAATATCGCGGAGGACGCGGTTTTTCTGGCGGAAGGGAAGCAGATCAAGCATCGTTCGGAGTTGAAAACAAGTTGAAGAGTTGAATAGTTGCGAAGATGAACAGTTGCAAAGTTGAACAGTTACAACTTGGCAACTGGCAACTGGCAACTGGCAACTGGCAACTGGCAACTTGGCAACTTCGCAACTTCGCAACTTCCCCAACTTCGCAACTCAATGACTGCACCGCGGGTGCGCGTCCTCGAACTGGCGTCGAAGGTCCCGAGGCCGGCCGAAGGTGTTCGCATTGCCGCCATCGACATCGGGTCGAACTCCATCCGGCAGATCGTCGCCGACGTCAGCGCCACCGGCAGCATCCGCATCATCGACGAAATGAAGGCTGCTCCGCGGCTCGGCGCGGGGCTCGCGCGTGCCGGCAAGTTGAGCGCCGCCTCGATGCGACACGCGCTGGACGCCGTGCAGCGGATGACTACGCTCGCCAGGCAGCTTGGCGCGGTGCGCATCCACGTCGTGGCCACCAGCGCCGTTCGCGAAGCCGACAACCGGCGTGATTTCCTCGACCTGGTGCGCGAGGAAACGGGGCTCAAGGTGCGCCTGCTCACAGGCGAGGACGAAGCCCGTCTTTCGTTCCGCTCCGCGCTGGCGCACTTCGACCTGGGTGTCCGCCG
>DAIUET010000077.1:9293-11425 GCA_036845045.1 Gemmatimonadaceae bacterium
AAGCCCGTCTTTCGTTCCGCTCCGCGCTGGCGCACTTCGACCTGGGTGTCCGCCGCGCCGTCGTCATGGATATCGGCGGCGGTTCGCTCGAGCTGGCGCTGAGCGCCGACGGCGTCGTGGAGCGGCTCGAATCGTTTCCTTTCGGCGCGCTCCGCCTCACGGAGGAGTATCTGGGGGAGCGACAGAAGCCGAAGCACCTGAAGCGGCTTCGCACCACGGTGCGCGAGGGGATCCGCGGTGTGCTCCCGGTGCGCGACTGGCGGGGTGCGTTACTGATCGGATCCGGGGGCACGTTCACCAACCTGGGCGCGATACATCTCGCCGCCCGGGGGTTGCCGTTCGATGGGCGCGTGCACGGCACGCTCGTTCCGCGGGAAGAGGTCGAGCATCTCCTCGATACGCTGCTGGCCTCCTCGCGCCAGGAACGGGCGGCGATTCCCGGCCTGAACCCCGGTCGCGCCGACATCATACTCGCCGGGGTCGCGGTGGCCGCGGAAGTGATGGCGCGCATCGAGGCCCGCGATGTCACCGTGTCTGGTTACGGAATCCGCGAGGGGCTGCTGCTCGAAAGCGCCCGGGTGACGCCGGCGCCCGCCGACCCGGGCGAGGCTCGCGAGCGCAGCGTTCGCTCCTTCGCCGAACGCTGCCACTACGAGCAGCCGCACGCCGAGCACGTGCAGAAGCTCGCGTTGCAGCTCTTTGATGCGTTAGGCAGGCGGATCGGCTGCGAACCGCGTGAGCGGAAGATCCTCGCCGACGCGGCCCTGCTCCACGATGTGGGGTACCACATCGGGCATGCGCGGCACCACAAGCACTCGTTTCACCTGATCTCGCACGCCGAGCTGCTCGGCGTCTCGCCGGAGGAAAAGATCCTCATCGCCCACGTGGCGCGATACCATCGCGGCGCTGAGCCGAAGGGGCGCCACCGCGAGTACGCACAGCTCGACACCGGCGCCCGACGCACCATCCGCCGTCTGGCGGCCATCCTGCGCCTCGCCGACGGGCTGGATCGTGGCCACGCCCGCGCGGTCAAGCAGGTCAAGGTCCGGTGGCTGAGCCGCGCGGTCCGCGTGATGTTGTTTCCGCAGACCCGGGCGACGTCGCTGCGGCTCGAAGTCTGGGGCGCCAGTCGAAAGGCCGGGCTGTTGGCGAAGCTCGCGAAGCGATCCGTTGAACTGGTTGCCCGGGACGGTTCCGTCTACGACCAGGAGCCGGCCGGCGCCTGAGCGCTGACTCGCGCTATGAACCGATGCGAGTCTTGTTCAAGCAGGTCCGTCGATGTCAGGAACACGGATGCATCGGATCGGGACGGGATGCAGCTGATCAGCCGTCTGCAATGCTGCGGCCAAGTGCGTTATTCCGGTCCAAGCGGCAATGCGAGGATGAGAGGAATCACGGCAGACTGCGCGATGTTGAGGGATGGCACGGAGACCCGCAGGGTTGATAGAGGAAGAACTCACCCATTCCGTCATCGGCGCCTTCTTTGACGTTTACAACACGCTCGGGTACGGGTTTCTCGAGCACGTCTACGCCATGGCATTGGAGCGTGAACTACTCGCTCGGGGGCATCGCGTTGGCCGCGAGGTGTCAGTCAACATCGCCTACAAGGAAATTACCCTGACCTCTCAACGGCTCGATTTCGTTGTCGATGAACGGCTGGTCGTGGAGACGAAGTCCACCCAAACCCTGCCGGCGTTCGCGGCACGCCAGCTCTATAACCATCTCCGGGCAACGAACCTTGCGGTTGGCCTGTTGCTCCATTTCGGGCCCGAACCAAAGTTCTACCGCCTGGTCTCTCCGAAGGCCCTGCAGAATCAGGCATGATCCGTTGGATCCGTCACGATCCGGCGTATCCGATTCCCAGATCGACGAGCCTGCGATTCGCATCGACTCACTGCCGACGCGTGTACACTCAGTGAACCGTGAACTACTTGGGCCTCAAACGTCTCGAGTGTACCGATACGAAAGTCTCGTTCACCAGGTTCGTCGAATGTCAGGAACTCGGATGCATCGGATCCGGACGAATGCAGCCGATCAGGGCATACGTGAATCCTGATGTCACGCGCGTCATGCTAGGAGATCTCTCCGAGGCCCTGCACCACGAGCGATGATCAGGTTGATCCGTCCCGATC
>DAIUET010000078.1:0-11375 GCA_036845045.1 Gemmatimonadaceae bacterium
GGCGAACCCGATGACCGCACCCGGCTCGGCGAGGATCGCATCACCGAGCATCGAGAAGCTGGCGCTGACGCCACCCGTGGTCGGGTTGGTCAGCACGGAGACGTAGGGAATGCGACGCTCCGCCAGTTGCGACAGCACCGCGCTCACCTTGGCCATCTGCATCAGCGAGAGGACACCCTCCTGCATGCGCGCGCCACCTGACGCGGAGACGATGATGAGGGGGTGCTTCTTCTCGAGGGACCGCTGGGCCAGCCGTGAGATCTTCTCTCCCACCACGGAGCCCATCGACCCACCCATGAACGCAAAGTCCATGATCCCGATCCCGACCGGCATCTCGACGATCGTCCCGGCCGCGGTCAGGATCGCGTCGTAGTCGGCGACGAGGCGGGCCTTCTTGATCCGCGCCTGGTAGTCGGGAAACTGCAACGGGTCGGTCGACCGGATATCCGTCTCCGTCTCGGTCCACGAGCCCTCGTCGAAGAGCAGCCGGGCATAGTCGATGGCCCGGAGGCGACGGTGATAATCGCAGTTGGGGCAGACACTGAAATTCCGGAGGAACTTCTCGCGGATGTCCGTATGACCGCACGCCTCGCACTTCTCCCAGGCATCCGCCGGGATCTCGTGGCGTTCAGTCCGCGGGACACGCGGCTTCTTCTCTTTCCGGAACCAGGCCATGCGGAAAGATGGAGACCGCGAGGTGGAACGCGGAAGGCTGAAGGGGTTGGTCTTCGACCTTCAGGCTTCGGCCTTCAGCCTCTGTCGTTCAAGCCAGCCCGAGCTCACCCGGCCGCCCTCTCCCCTCGGCCGAGATCCTCACCAGCATGCCGACGGCGATCCAGCAGGCCAGGAGAAACGACCCGCCGTACGAAAAGAACGGCAGTGGAATACCGGTGATGGGCATGAGGTTGATCGTCATGCCGACGTTGATGATGACGTGCACGAACCAGCTTCCCGCCAGACCGAAGGCTACCAGGCTGGCGAAGGAGTCACTGGCCCGCGTGGCCACGCGTATGATCCGCAGGAACAGGAAGAGAAAGAGGACCAACGCGGTCGTGACACCCAGGAATCCGAGTTCCTCGCCCACCACGGCGAAGATGAAGTCCGTGTGCTGCTCGGGCAGGAACGCCAGTCGTTTCTGCGTGCCCTGCGTGTACCCCTTGCCCGTCAGGCCACCCGAGCCGATCGCGATCCGCGACTGCAGCACCTGATAACCGGATGCCATCGGATCCCGGGAGGGGTCAAGGAAGACCAGCAGCCGCTGTCGCTGGTGCGGCTCGAGCACCTTTTCCCAGATGATCGGCGCCGCGACGCCCATGGTCAGGTTCGCGATCACCAGCGCAACCCCTTCGACCACGAAGGGCTTGTACAGCCAGATGATCACCATGAGCAGGATGAACCAGGTCGCCCAGAGGCCGGTGCTGCCCGCCAGCAGCAGGCTGACCACCGGACTCGCCGCCAGCAGCAGCAGCGTCCCCGACGCGCCGGCCCAGAACATCACGGCGAAGAACAGCCCGATGAACACCAGGCTCGTGCCCAGATCGGGCTGCAGCATAACGAGAACCCAGGGCACCACGACCACGATCGCGGGCTTGATCAGGTCGACGAGGGACGTCGGCGGGACGCGATATGAGGACAGCACCTTGGCCAGCATCATCGCCACCGCGATCTTCGCGAATTCCGAGGGTTGCAGCCGGAACCCACCGACGCCGATCCACCCTTTCATGCTGGCGGCCGTACCGGCGCCGGACCCGATGAAGAGCGTCAGGACAAGCAGCGCGATCCCCAGCAGGTAGGCGGGGAGCGCCGCCCACTCGAGAAACCGCACCGACATCTTCGTCGTGACGAGGAACGCGACCATCCCCACCGCCAGCCAGGTCAGCTGGCGGACCCACGCGCCCTGGATCCCCGAGTTCGCCACCTCGGTCTGTCCCGCGCTGTAGACGGCCGCGATTCCGAACGCCGTCAACAGGAGCGCGATCAGCGCGAGCGGATAATCCGCGACGGCCTTCCGGATCATCCGCCGGTGATGTTGACAGGCTGGATGACGGTGGTCTTCAGGAATCGCTCCATCATCTTCGTGGCGATGCGCGCCGCGACATAGCCATGCTCGCCGAACTCGACGAGCACCGCGACGACGATCCGCGGATCGTTCTTCGGTGCGAAACCCACGAACCAGCCGTGGTCCTTGCCCTGGTTCTGTGCGGTTCCCGTCTTTCCCGCCACTTCGACCCCCTGCACCGCGGCGCTGGCCGCCGTGCCGCGCGTCGACACGACGCCGTGCAGGGCCTCGCGCAGGCCGGCCATCTGTTCCGGAGTCAGCTCGAAGAGCTTCGTCCGCTCCACCGGCTTGTTCACGATGTGCGGCCGGACCGCGTTCCCATCGGTCGCCAGTGCCGTGTAGAAGCGCGCCATGTTGATCACGGTCTGGCTGTTTTCGCCCTGGCCGATGGCCAGGTTGAGGGTAACCGCGTTGGTCCAGTTCCCCTTGCCGTATTCCTTGTCGAAGTACGCGGTCGTGGCGGGCCACAGCGACCGGCTCTCTTCAGGCAGGTCGACTCCGGTCGACCGGCCGAACGCCATCGCCGTGCCACCCGGCAGGAACCGGTCGAGACCGATCATCAGACCGAGCTGGTAGAAGTACACGTCGCACGACTTCTCGATCGCCTGGGCCAGGGTCAGCGAGCCGTGGCCCTTCCGCTCCCAGCACCGGAACGGTCGCGTGCCGAACTGGTACGCTCCCCGGCAGGGCTCCACCATCCGGTCGCCCAGGCCGACGATGCCCGCCTGGAGCGCGATGATCGACGTCGCCAGCTTGAACGTGGACGCCGGCGGATACACCCCCTGCAGGGCCTTGTTGTAGAGCGGCTTGCGGGGATCGTTGAGCAGGGCCGCGTACTTCGGGTTCGAGATCCCGCCGATGAAGTCGTTAGGGTCGAAGATGGGAGCGCTGTGCAACGCCAGGACCGCCCCCGTTGCCGGGTCCATCGCCACCGCGCCCCCCTGCATGCCGGCCGAATCGAACAGCAACGCCGTGAATCGCTGCAGGTCGAGGTCGATGCTGGTACGCAGGTCGGGGCCGGCTTCGGGCAGTCGGTCGGGCCGCGCCCCCGCCTGCCTGACGACGCGTCCCTTGGCATCCACTTCCACGAACCGCGACCCGTCCGTGCCGCGCAGCACCGATTCATACTGGCGTTCCAGACCCGCCTTGCCGACCTGCTGCCCCGGCTTGTAGTCCCGGTACGCCTCCAGCGCCAGCTCGCGTTCGTTGATCTCGCTGGTGTAACCGGTGATCGCTGCGACGGCCATGCTGTCCGGGTAATGCCGCTTCGGGGTCGCCTGAATCACGAGGCTGGGGAAGCGGCTGCGTTCCTCCTCCAGCATCGACACCTGCTCGAACGTCGCGTCGCTGAGGATGACAGCGGGCCGCGCCGGCGCGCCCTTGTACCGCCGGACGACCACCTCGATCTGGCTGTCGGTCAGGGGGAGAAAGGCGGACAGTCGCCGCAAGGTGGCGCGGAGCGAGTCCGCCTTGGGACTCAGCATCGAGACGCTGTAGCCGGGGATGTTTTCCGCGATGACCTGGCCGTTCCGGTCGAGGATCATTCCGCGCGGCGCCGGCAGCGGCACCTCGTTCAGCCGGTTGTCATCCGACTGCAGCGCGAACTCCGCGTGCTTCACGATCTGCGTGCGGAAGAACGCCACCAGCAGGACGCCGATCACGACGCTGGCCACGATGCCCGCGGCGCGCCCGCGGCGCTGCAACTCGTTAGGGTGGAAGCTCACCGGCGCGCCTCCATCGAAATCCGGAAGGTGAACACGATCAGGGCCCCGGCCAGTCCCGTCGCCAGCGCCGACAGGGGCGACCACAGCAGCAACTGCATGAGGAGCGCGGCCAGGTCGAGCCGGCGCTCGACCACAAGATAAATGATGTCGAAGACATACTTGCCGGCCGCCAGAAATATCACCTGCGACAGCACGTTGTCGCCGAATACCGCGGCCTTGAGCCACGACGCCGCCGACCCGACGGCGCTCATCGCCAGTGCCCCGGCGCCGAACGACAGCGGCGTGAGCGAATCTGCGACCAGTCCGGACACGAAGCCGATGATGGCGGCGATCCCGGGCCGCACATGGACCGCCACCAGCAGCACCGCGATAACCAGGAAGTCGATCGAGATCCGCGTCCCCATCATCGGCCGGATGCTGTAATGCATGGCCACCAGCAGGATGAAGACCCCGACGCCCTTGAAGAACGAAAACACCGTCATGGCGGTGGCCTGGTGGTGTCGCGCGGCATGGTATCGCGTCGCGCCGAGTCGCGGGCCGCCGCGCGGGCAATCGAGTCCGCCGCATTCCCGATGGCCCGGCGCAGGGAATCGGCCGACGGCGCCCGCCATGCCGTCTCGACGTTGCCCGCCGTCGGGAGCAGCACCATCACCACGGTGACGTCAGCCGGCATGACCGACGGCCGGACGAGGTAGGTCCTCGAATAGCTCCCCGGCGTGGTGATGTCCTGCACCACCGTCCCGATCGGGATGCCGCGGGGGAAAACGGTCCCCAGGCCGGAACTCCGGATCTCGGTCCCCGCCTGGAGCGAATCGCGGAACGCCACGCCACGCAACTCGAGCAGGAATCGGTCGATGCCGGCGCCCAGGTGCGGCTTCACGATGCCGAAGACCCGGCCGTCGGCACTCATGGCGCTCACGCCAAAGTCCGGATGCGTCCACAAGAGCGCGGTGCTGCTTTCCTGATCGACGTTGGTGACCATCCCGATCAGTCCCTCGGGGGCGACGACGGCGGAGCGCTCAACGACGCCGGCCCTGGCTCCGGCGGTGACCAGCACGGCGTGCGCATCTCCGAACTCGGGCCGGTGCAGCGCCTCCGCGGACACGAAACCTGTGCGCAGCCGTTCCCCGAGTCCCAGCAGCTGACGCAGGCGCTCGTTCTCGAGCGCCATGTCGTTCAGCTCCGCGTTGCGCAGGACCAGGGTGTCGAGGCGCGCCGCACTGATGTCCCGCGAGACGAACGCCCCCCGGGCCCGTTCGGCCTGGACCTGCAACCTGATCAGCGGGCCAACAAACGTCTCGCGGATGGCGCCGGCGACCGACTGGCGCGTGTCGCCGGGAAGGACGCGGCCAAGGAACGAAGCAAAGAGGCAGGCGGCCAGGACAACCGTGTCCACTCGCGTGCCCGAGCGGGTGGCCCGCGCCACGGCGACGTCAGGTCTGCAGGACGGACCAGTACTTCTCCTCGTCGTCGAGGATGCGTCCGGTGCCGCGGACGACACAGGTCAGCGGATCCTCATCGACGTGGATCGGGAGCCCCGTCTCCTGGTGGAGCACGAGGTCGAGCCCGCGGATCAGCGCGCCACCGCCGGTCATGACGATGCCGCGGTCCACGATGTCGGACGCCAGTTCGGGTGGCGTGATCTCCAGCGCGCGCCGCACCGCGTCGACGATCTGCTGGATCGGCTCCTGGATCGCCTCGCGGATCTCCGACGAGTGCACCCGCACGGTCTTCGGGATGCCCGAGACCAGGTCGCGGCCCTTCACGTCCATCTCCTTCTCATCGCCGACCGGCGCGGCCGACCCGATGCCGACCTTGATCTGTTCCGCGGTGGGCTCGCCGATGAGGAGGTTGTAGTTCTTCCGCATGAACTGGACGATCGCGGTATCCAGTTCATCGCCGCCCGTGCGGATCGAGGTGTCGGACACGATGCCCGAGAGCGCGATGACGGCGATCTCCGTCGTGCCGCCGCCGATGTCGATCACCATGTTCCCGGTGGGCGTCTCGATCGGGAGGCCGACGCCGATCGCGGCGGCCATGGGCTCGGCCACCATGAACACTTCCTTGGCGCCCGCGCCTAACGCGGAGTCGCGCACCGCGCGCTTCTCCACCTCGGTAATGCCCGAGGGGACGCACACGATCACCCGCGGCTTGATCTTGAACATCCGGTTCCGGATGATGAGCTCCAGGAAATACCGGAGCATCTTCTCGGTGACGTCGAAGTCGGCGATCACACCGTCCTTCATGGGCCGCACCGCGATGACCCCGTCCGGCGTCCGTCCCAGCATCCGCTTCGCCTCGAGGCCCACACCCTTCACGCGCTTCGTTTCCCGATCGATGGCCACCACCGAAGGCTCGTTGAGCACGATGCCTTCGCCTTTCACATAGATGAGTGTGTTGGCGGTGCCGAGGTCGACCGCAATTGCATTGGCAGGGATGAACCCACCCGCCTTGAAGAATGGCCAGCGCATTTATGGAGCAGGAGACGCGGGGTGCGCGTCGTGTGACGCCGAGGGACAGGACGCGGCGTAACCTAGTGACGCCCTGTCAAGGTCGCAAGACATTGCCTTTCCACAACCTAGAAGGTTCCGTTGACACATTGCTGGAGGCACACCTGTAGACGCGCGAGAAGCCGTTTTGGGCACAAAGTGCGCAGGTGGGATGTTCGCGCCCGCATCATAACCGGATGCGCGCACCTTGACACTGCCCACGCTGCTTCGAACCCCGCGCGGTTTGGCGCACGGCTGCGGGCGCTTCGCCACGGTCCCGTCTGCCTAACGAGAATCCACCCGGGCGTGACGCAGGTCGCAGCGGGAACGGACGCGCCGACGCATTCTCGCCTGTCATCGTCGGCCCCGGTCACGAATCGGCGCAGCCGGCTCCTGCTCTCTCGCACGGAGACGCCCAATATGAAACGACACCTGCTCATTGGCTCGCTGTGCCTCGCGGCCGCCTCCTTCACCACCAGCGCCGCCGCCCAGGACACGCTCCAGCGCCCGGGAGAACTGGCGCGCACGCCGTCGTACACCTCGCTCATCGCCTCGCTGGCCGCCACCGGGACCGCGACGGAAAAGGTGTCGACCCGGACCGTGACCGCCACCGACATCCGCGTCGTGGACGTCACCACCATCATGGGCTCCGAGAGCGACGAACCCATCAAGGCGGCGCTGGAGCAGCACAAGGACCTCATCTCGGCCCTCCGTGACGCGATAGCCAAGAACCCGGCCTACACGGTTGCCCTGGCGGCGCACAAGGATAAGCCGGAAGCCAAGGACGTCATCGCCGTGGATATTCTTGATAACGGCGACGTGCTGGTATACTTCAAGAAGTAACCTCTGGTCGGCTCCGGACCCGGTTGTGACGCATCCGACCGGGCCGGGGACGGCTGTCCCCCGGGCGCGAGTCGTCCGTCTGCACACGCCAGGTTCCTGCACATTCGCGCTGTTCGCGCGTCGCGCAGGGGGTGGGCAACCCTCAGGACTGGTCCGTGCTGCTACCGCCCGGTGCTACCGAAGCCGCTGGCGCCCCGCGCGGTTGCATCCAGCGCGTCGCTCTCCATGATCTCGGGCGACTCGTGGCGCGCGAACACCAGCTGCGCAATCCGGTCACCCCGACGGATCGTCACTGGTTCGTCGCCACCGTTCTGCAGGATCACCTTCAGCTCACCCCGGTAGTCGGCATCGATCGTCCCCGGTGCGTTAGGCAGCGTGACGCCAGAGCGCAACGCCAGGCCGGAGCGGGGCCGGACCTGCATCTCGTATCCCTGCGGGAGCGCGAACGTGAGGCCGGTGCCGACCGCCCTCCGCTCCCCCGGTACGAGCACGAAATCCGGCTCCGCCGACGCCACGTCGTAACCCGCCGCGTGAGCGCTCTGCCGGGCCGGGAGCGGAAGGTCGGGATTGGACGCCAGACGCGTGAGGCGGACGATCACGTGAAGCCGGTGACTGCGTGTGGGGGGCGATTGGAGCGACGGGGCGCCGATATCAGGTGAGCAGTTGCGCCGGATCGTGCAGCTCCATGCCGAAGGCCTCGGCGACCCCCGGATACGTGACCTTGCCGTCCGTGATGTTCAGCCCCCTGAGCAGCGCGTCGTTCTCGCGCAGCGCTCGCTTCCACCCTTTCCCCGCCAGCTGCAGGGCGTAGGGAAGCGTGGCGTTGGTGAGCGCCAGCGTCGACGTCCGCGGCACGCCGCCCGGCATGTTGGCCACGCCGTAATGGATGACGCCCTCCACAACATACGTGGGATTCTCGTGCGTGGTCGGCTTGATCGTCTCGACGCAGCCGCCCTGGTCCACGGCGACGTCCACGATCACCGAGCCGTTCTTCATCCGCTTCAGGTCTTCCCGCCTGACGAGCTTCGGCGCCTTTGCGCCGGGGATCAGGACGCCTCCGATGACGAGATCGGCGGTCTCGATCGCGTCCACGATGTTGTGCCGGTTCGAGTAAATGAGCTGCACGTTGGCGGGCATCACGTCCGACAGGTACCGCAGCCGGTCCAGGGAGACGTCCAGGATCACCACCCGCGCACCCATGCCGGCGGCCATCTTCGCCGCGTTGATGCCGACGATGCCGCCGCCAAGGATCACCACCTTGGCCGGGGGAACCCCGGGGACGCCGCCCAGGAGCACGCCGCGACCGCCGTAGAGCTTCTCGAGGTACTTCGCCCCCTCCTGCACCGCCATCCGGCCGGCGACTTCCGACATCGGGATGAGCAGCGGCAGCTCGCGGGTGGGGAGCTCCACCGTCTCGTACGCCACGCACGTCGCCCCGCTCTCCAGATGGGCGCGCGTCAGTTCTTCGTCGGCAGCGAAGTGGAAGTAGGTGAAGACGAGCTGGCCGCGGCGCATCCGCTTCCACTCGACGGCTATCGGTTCCTTCACCTTCATGATCATGTCCGACGCGGCCCAGACCGCATCCGCGTCGGCGCCGATCTTCGCGCCGGCGGCGACATACTGGGCATCCTCGAATCCGCTCCCCTCTCCCGCGCCTTTTTCGACCATGACCTGGTGACCCGCGGCCACCAGCGCCTCGGCGCCAGCGGGTACCAGCGCGATGCGGTTTTCGTTGGTCTTGATTTCCTTCGGTACGCCGATCTGCATAGTCGTTAGGTACGGCCCGGGAGTGAGGGGGTCAGGGAAGGGCGACGGACCGGCCGAGTGTGACGACGGTCTGCCGGTCGGGGGGGAAGAACTCCCGGCAGGCCTGGGCGACCTGCTCGGGGGTGATGGCATCGATGCGGGCCAGCGTCTCGTCGAGCGGCAGGAACGGCTCGCCATACAGCGCTGACGAGGCCACGCGAAACATGCGAGACCCGGGCGATTCCAGCGACAGGGTCAGCTGGCCCTTGAGCTGGTTCTTGCCCGCCTCGATCTCGTCCGCCGGGAAACCCTCCTCCGACAGGCGGGACAGCTCACGGAAGATCTCCTCCAACGCGCGGCCGGCGGTTTCCGCCGACGTACCGGCGTAGATCCCCTGCAACCCCGAGTCCTGGTGGAAGGACTGGAAGGAATAGACCGAGTAGGCCAGGCCCAGCTCCTCGCGGACGCGCTGGAACAGGCGGGACGACATGCCGCCTCCCAGCATCAGGCCGATCAGCGAGACCGCATAACGACGCGGATCACCGTAGGGGACCGACGGACTCCCCAGCACGATGTGCGTCTGGTGCCCGTCGCGGTCGATGTGCCGCCGGCTCGGGGGTTCGGCCACCGGCGCCGGGACGCCGGGCCCTTCCGGGTCGCCGCCGGGGAAGTCGGCCCAGCCGGTGCGCGTGAGCACCTCGAGGAGGGCATCGTGTTCCACCCGGCCGGCAGCGGCCACCACCATGTGCTGGGGGCGATAGGCCGACCAGTGCAGCGCCCGCACGGCGTCCACCGCCAGCGCGCCGATGGTCTCACGCGTGCCGAGGATGGCGTAGCCGTACGGGTGCATGCCCCACAGCGCCTCGTTATGCAGCTCGAACACGAGGTCGTCCGGCGTGTCCTCGACCATGGCGATCTCCTCCAGCACCACGTTCCGCTCCAGCGTCAGGTCGCTCTCGCGCAGCGTGGGCCGGAAGATCAGGTCGCACAGGACGTCGGCGGCCTGGGGGAGGTGTTCATCGAGGACGCGGGCCTGGAACGAGGTGTGCTCGCGCGACGTGAACGCATCGAGGGATCCGCCAAGGCTCTCCAGCGACAGCGCGATCTCCTTTGCGCTGCGGCGTTCGGTTCCCTTGAACACGAGGTGTTCGAGGAAGTGCGACACGCCCATTTCATCGCGCCGCTCGTGCACGGAAGCCCGCCGCACCCAGACGCCGAGTGCCACCGACCGCACGCTGGGCATGAACTCCGAGACGACCGTCAGGCCGTTGGAGAGCGTGGTACGGCGGAACCCGGCGCCGGGATTCCCTTCCTCCGCGACGCTACCGGCGATTGTGGATGCCGAGATGAGCCGGCGCGAAGGCACGGATTTCACTCCCGGTCGCCACGGCCTCCACGGCCCCTGGATCCGCCACCGCGCCGGGGACGCCCACCGCCGCGGGCGCGATCGCGGGGTCCACCCCCGCTGGCGCCACCTTCCCCTTCCGAGGCAGCGGCGGCCGCCGCCACCGGCTCGTCGTCGCCGGACGGAGCGGACTCGCCAGGCATCGGCGTCGCGGCCTCTGGCTTCGGCTGCAGCGCCTTCATCGACAACCGCAGCCGTCCCCGTTCGTCGCGGTCGATGAGCTTCACGGTCACCCGATCGCCCTTCTTCACGACGTCCTCGGTCTTCTCGGTACGGCCGTGGCGCATCTCGGAGATGTGCAGGAGCGCCTCGGTCCCCGGCATGATCTCGATGAATGCACCGAAGGTCGTGGTGCTCTTCACCGTGCCCTCGTAGACGCCACCCACTTCCGGCTCGGCGGTGATCGCCGCCACCATCTGGCGCGCGCGTTCCATGGCCTCGCCACCGACGGCGGCAATCGTCACGGTGCCCGAGTCGTCGACGGTCAGTTCGGCGCCGGTTTCTTCCTGGATGCCACGGATCGTCTTGCCCTTTGGTCCGATCAGGTCCCCGATCTTTTCCGGGTTGATCTGCATCGTCACGATGCGCGGTGCGTACTGGGACAGTTCGGCGCGCGGCGCCTCGAGCGCCTTCTTCATCTCGCCGAGGATATGCAACCGCCCCTCGCGCGCCTGCGCCAGCGCTTCCTTCATGATCGCCAGGTCCATGCCCTCGATCTTGATGTCCATCTGGATCGAGGTGATCCCGTTTTCGGTGCCGGCCACCTTGAAGTCCATGTCGCCGAGATGATCCTCGGTGCCGAGGATGTCGGTGAGGATCGCGTACTTCGAGCCTTCCTTGATCAGGCCCATCGCCACGCCGGCGACGGCGGCACGCACTGGCACGCCGGCATCGAAGAGCGCCAGCGATCCGCCGCAGACGGACGCCATCGACGAGGAGCCGTTCGATTCCAGGACATCGGAGACGATGCGGATCGTGTACGGGAACTCCTCATAAGCCGGGAGGACGCCCTGCAGAGCGCGCTCGGCCAGGTTGCCGTGCCCGATCTCGCGCCGACTGGTGCCGCGCATCGGCCGCACCTCGCCGGTGGAGAACGGCGGGAAGTTGTA
>DAIUET010000079.1:0-11350 GCA_036845045.1 Gemmatimonadaceae bacterium
TGGGCGTGTTCGTCAACGATGCGATTGCCGCGAGCATCGCCGCGTACATCGCGAATCGCGATCATCACGTCCGGGAAATTGAGCGGGCGGGCGTGGACGCCTTGCGGGAGGCGCAAGCTAGAAAGGATGAGTTTCTGGCGGTGGTGGTCCATGAACTCCGCAATCCGATGACGCCGATCGTGAACGCGGCCGAGTCCCTCGCCCTGATGCTCGACCGCGCCGACGAGCCAATACGGAACGCGGTGAGGCTCATCAAGCGGCAGTCCCGCCAGCTGGCGCGCATCCTCGATGACCTCACCGACCTCACGCGGGTGACGCAGGGTCGCCTGGCGCTCCGGCGGGAAGTCGTCGACGTGGGTGACGTGGTGGATCAGGCGGTCCAGACCGTTGCGACGCTGATCGCCGAGCGCGGCCACCAACTCGTCAGGGAAACCGGCACGGACCAGCTACGCGTCGAGGGCGACGGGTCACGGCTGGTGCAGGTGGTGGTGAACCTCCTGATCAATGCCGCGAAATACACGCCGCCGGGCGGTCGAATCGCCATTACGACGCGGCGTTCCGGCGACGGAGTCGAAATCGTCGTTCGCGACACGGGACAGGGAATCCCGCCGCACTTGCTGGATCAGGTCTTTGACATGTACGCGCGGGTCAGTGCGTCAACCGAGTCCTCACCGGATGGCCTGGGTATCGGCCTGGCGCTGGTCAAGGAACTGGCGGCGCTGCACGGCGGATCCGTCTCGGCGTCGAGCGATGGGCCGGGTCATGGCGCCGAGTTCGTGGTGTCGATTCCGTCGTATCAGGGCACCGATCCCGTTACCCGCACCACCCCGGAGCCGATGGCCCTGCCGTCAGCCCGTATTCTCGTCATCGACGATGAGGCTGACGTCTGCGAGTCCCTGTCCCAACTGCTGCGGGTGAACGGTCATTCCGTGGATAGCGCACAGAACGGGAAGGGAGGCATGGAACGGGCGTTAGGCGGTTCGTATGACGCCGTCATCGTCGACATCGGCCTGCCGGATGTCAGCGGCTTCGACGTGGCGAGGGCGATTCGTGCGGCCGGGAACGACCTGTTTCTGATCGGCTTGTCCGGAATCGACTCGGCTGACCTCCCGAGGCAGGCTACCGACGCCGGGTTCGACGCTTACGTCGCCAAGCCGGCCGACGCGGATACACTGACGCGGTTGCTGTTCGGGATCCGCTCGAAAGCGAACAAGCCGGCGCCAGGCCCCCGGGACGAGTCGCAGGAACTGAGATAGACCAGTTGCAGAGTTGCAGAGTTGCAGAGTTGCGAACTTGGCAACTCTGTTACTTGGCAACTTGGCAACTTGGCAACTTGGCAACTTGGCAACTTGGCAACTTGGCAACTTCGCAACTTCGCAACTTCGCAACTCTTATCTCCCCGCCCATGCGCCGTACCGTCCTGATTGCGCTCTGCTTCGCATTCGCTCCGTCGCTGAAGGCTCAAACGGCCAGCCGGATGCAGTCGGAGATCGACCGACGCGCGAAAGAGCTCGAGTCAAAAGTCGTCGCCTGGCGGCGTGATTTTCACCAGAACCCCGAACTCGGCAATCGCGAATTCCGGACATCGAAGATCGTCGCCGAGCACCTGCAGAAGCTCGGGATGGAGGTGAAGACCGGCGTCGCGCATACGGGAGTTGTGGGAGTACTCAAGGGCGGCCGCCCGGGACCGGTCGTCGCGCTGCGCGCCGACATGGACGCGCTGCCGGTCACGGAGGAGGTGGACCTGCCGTTCAAGTCCACGGTGAAGACGCAGTACAACGGGCAGGAAGTGGGGGTGATGCACGCCTGCGGCCATGACAACCACGTCGCGATCCTCATGGGTGTCGCCGAAATGCTGGCCGGAATGAAGGCCGAGCTTCCCGGCACGGTGAAGTTCCTCTTCCAGCCCGCCGAGGAAGGGCCGCCGTTAGGCGAGAAGGGTGGCGCGCCGATGATGCTGGAAGAGGGTGTGTTCACGAACCCGAAGGTCGACGCGGTGTTCGGCCTGCACGTCTTCCCGATGGAACTCGGCCACGTGGAGTACCGCACGGGCGGGCTGATGGCGAGCAGCGACAACTTCTACATCACGGTCAAGGGACGCCAGACGCACGGGGCCCTGCCCTGGAACGGTATCGACCCGATTGTCGCGGCGTCGCAGATTGTCCTTGGCATCCAGACGCTGACCAGTCGGCAGACCGACCTGACACTGACGCCGGCGGTCGTGACAGTCGGGATGATGCGGGGCGGGATCCGCACCAACATTGTGCCCGACAGTGTGGAGATGGCCGGCACGATCCGCACGTTCGACGAGGCGGTGCGGGCCCAGCTGCACGAGCGCCTGACGAGAACGGCCGAGTCGATCGCGGCGGCGAGCGGCGCCACGGCAACGGTCCGGATCCAGAAGATGACACCGGTGACGTACAACGATCCGCCGCTGACGGACCGCATGATCCCGACGCTGGAGCGGGTGCTCGGCAAGGCAAACGTGAAGGTGGGTCGTCCCACGACGACGGCCGAGGACTTCTCGTTCTTCCAGCAGGCAGCCCCGGGCATGTTCTTCTTCCTGGGTGTGACGCCGAAGGACCGGCTGGGCCAGGCGGCGCCTAACCATTCACCGAAGTTTTTTGCCGACGAAGGGGTGCTGGTTCCCGGCATGCGGGCCATGGCGAATCTTGCCATCGACTTCCTCTCAGCACCACGGCCCTGAACTCCACGCTCCGGGCGGGATTCCCGGTTCTTGAGAACCTTTGAACGCAGCGTTCGCAGAGATTGCGGAGGCAACTCGTTCAAGATCGTAACAACGGGTCTTGCTTGATTGAGTGGTTTGCGCGAGTCGGTTGGCGTTGCCTGGCTGCCCTATCAACAGCTTGGTTCACACGGAGCCGTGTGAGCCGACGAATCGTTGCCGCTGAATCATTTCGGCGTCGATGAGTCGAACGAGCGCGGCGCCCCACACAATCACTCAAAGACCCCAAAGCATGAGGCGTTGGCTATGCCGACGCCTCATGTAGCTCTGGTACCTCTGGGATCGCTGCGTTCAGAAGTCTTTTGCGGGACTCGGTCGACCTGACGGGACTCGCGACCGCTCACGGAGCTCCTGAGCCACATCTTGGTGAACCAGCGTGGGCCGCTTCGATCACCTGCACGATCTCTTCGAGCGACGACGCGCCGCGGTCCTTGTCATACCAGGCCATTTTTCCGTCGAAGTTGGTTCCGTTCTTCATCAACTCGATCAGCGTCGACGGGCGCTCGACCCAGCAGCCGCGTTCGTTGAACTCGGCGTCGAGCAGGATCACCGTCGGTGTCGCGGCACGGCCGTCGGGCGTACGGTGAGCCTCCATGACGGCCTTGCCGGCGGTCGGGTCGATCAGGCGCATCTCGATCGTCGGCACCTTGTCGAGAAAGCTCGCCATGTAGGGGACGATGTTCACGGAATCACTGCAGCCGGGCACCGTCACGACCAGCAACTTCCACCCTGAACCGGCGGCTGCTGCACGAGTGACGAGCGCATCGGGCGCGACGTTGAGGGCGTAGTTCCCTTCCCATTGCGCCTTTCGCGCGGTCGCCTTCGATACGAAGTCCGCAAATGTCTCACCGGACTCGTAGAGCGCACGGTAAGTGGAATCCGAAACGGCGGGAACAGGGAATTGGGAATCGGGATTCGATGGCGCGGCGTCAGAGCACAATGCGGCACCGATGGCCAGGAACGCAGTCGTAATCATGTGGGAGACGCCGGAGGAGATGAAACGAGTCCTTCGTCACGATCGCGGCGGATGAGCAGGTTGGCAAGCAAGACCGCCCCGCAGAACACCGCGACGTCGGCAAGGTTGAACGTCCAGAAGCGCACGTCACCGACGCCAATGTCGATGAAATCGACGACGCCGCGTGGGCGGCGGAGCCGGTCCAGCAGGTTGCCACTGGCACCGGCCACGATGAATGCGAGGGCCAGCGCGAGCGTGCGGTCGTGAGGCGCCGCCCGGCGATACTGCACCATCAGCGCGGCCAGCACGCCAAACGCAAGGGCGGTCAGGATCCAGCGAGTGTGTTCGCCCAGCGACACGCTGAATGACGCGCCCGGATTGTACGCCAGCGTGAAGCGGACGACGTCGCCAAGCACCTCGTGCGGAACGTGCTCCGGCTCCAGCCGTTCGGCGGCCACCTGTTTCGTCGTGCAGTCGGCCAGCACCAGGAGCGATACGAGCGGCCAGAACACGGCGGCCTTGCCTGCCTTCATTCAGCTCCTCCAGGGCGATTCAGGAATATGACACCGGATATTGCGAACGGGTTCGCTGAACACCGGGGAAGCAGGGAAGGACGGAGGGCCCGGGTCTGACGACCTCGGGCCCTCGAGATGACCACCGTTTCGTTCCTTCCCCGGTTCCCGCTTCCGCTTTCGTTCTAGCCCTTCTTCAACAACGCCTTGATATCGGCGGGCGGCTCCAGATCCTCGGGCTTCACCGTGTCCCATTCCCAGGACGTGAGGGTGGTCTTGAGCTCCTGACCCATCATCTGCCCGCTCATCACCGTGGCGCGCTTGATCCCGCCCATGTCCTTGTATTCGCTGAAGAACTGGGTGACTTCCATTTCACCCATCGCGCTGACCTGCTTGGACGTCGTGGCCACGAGCAGTCCGTCGCTCACGCCGAAGCAGTCGTGCGTGATGCGGCCGGACTTCCAGGTGTGCTTGACCTTGTAACAGTCCTTCCCGTTCATGCTCGTCTTCTCCACGGTCTCGGAGCTGACGATGTTCGGCGTCATCCGCATGGATGCCGATGGATCGGCTTCCTCGGCGACCTGCTCGGCCTCCGGGCCGGTGAGGATGCGGGCGCCCATCGTGGGCTCCTTCATCCAGGCCGTCGTCCCGTCAAAGCCCGATATCGCCTCACCCATGCCGGGGATGGACATCTTCATCATGTATTCCCTGCTGGCAAAAACATTCACCGCCTCGATGTCGGCGCGCATGCCCATGCCGGGAAACTCCATGGTCGCCTTCATCCGTGCCGACTTGTGCGACTTCCACGCGTCACCCCCGGTCTCCTTCGCATAACGCTGAATGAGATCCTTGGCTTCAGGGAGCGCCTGCGCCCCGGCGGGGGCGGCGAAGATCGTGGAAAGCGAAACGGCCGCCAATCCAAGGCGCCGGACCAGGACGTTCATCGGGAAGCTCCGTGAAAGAGAAAGTGCGGGACGCGCGAACCGGGCATCCGGCTCGAGGCCGGTAAGACGGACAGAATACACATCGCGGTCGTGGAAGTTACCTCGGGCCACCATCGGGCGGCGTCCCCTGGATCCAGCGGACGGCCGCCTCGAGGGCGTCGTCACGACCGTTCAGCAGGGACTGTCGCGAAAGGGGCGTCGGGACATCGGGAGTTACCCCAGTGCCCTCGAGTCGCGCGCCCCCCGGCCCCGCAAAATCGCCGATCACGTACATCAGCCGATCCCCGTTTGGCAGCTTCGTGACGATCGCCGGGAGGGCCTGTCCCGCCGACGGCACGCCGAAGATCCGCGCGCGTCCCAACCGCTGGAGCGCGGCCGCCAGGATTTCCGTCGTACTCGCCGAGAGTTCGTCGACGACCACCGCCACGCGCCCCTCGAAGGGCGCCATCGGCTCGCCCGAGCGCGCGACGCGAATGGGATTGGCGACGTAGCGCATCGTCGCCTCGCGCAGTCGCATGGTGCCCAGGGTCTCCGGCTTCGCGAAGAAGTGGCCGGACATCCCCATGATCATCGCGCCCACGCCGCCCAGGTTACCCCGCAGGTCGAGCACGATGCCGCGGCACGGGCGCAGGCCCGCCATCGCGTCCTCGAACTGTGGCATCACCGGCGTCATGAAGATGTTGAAGTGAATGACACCCACGCATCCCGCAGGAGTCGTCAGGCGCCGGGAATCGAACTGCACGTGCATCGGCGGCAACGCGCCGTATTCGACGACCTGCCCCGGTGTCTCGCGCAGCGCCACGGCGAGCGTCCGACGGATGTCGGCGCCATCGCGGGCGACGATCCGGATTTTGCCACCCGCGGGTCCCAGGAGTCGGCCGTTGAGGTTGAGCGTCAGGCGGACGAGGGCGAAGCGGCGCGCGCCGGGACTCACCTGTGCGGTGGCGCGGAGCGCGTCGCGCACCCGCAGCGTGTCGATTTCCTCGATTACCCACCCGGGCCGGATGCCTGACGAGAGCGCCGGTGAGCCGGGCGCGATCCTCGTCACGACCAGCGACGAATCGAGGAAGCGCAGCTCCATGCCGGCATCACCGGCGCGGTCGCCGGTCGGCGCTGCCGCGGCGTCCATCGCTTCGCCAGGGAGGACACCGAAGTGCGATTCCCCGAGGCGCGACAGAAGCGTCGAGATCGCGGCCCTGGTATCGTCGCGCGAATCTCCCCGCTCAACGAGGGGACGCAGTGAGTCGCGCAGCGCGAGCCAGTTGAGCCCACGCATGGATGCGTCGTAGTAGCTGTCCCGCACACGCGTCCATGCCGTGTCGAACGACGCGAGTTCCAGCGCGCGATCGAACCCCGGCGAAGACTGCGCGGCGCTCCCGGAGGCGCCGGACATCGTCGCCAGGAGGGTGGCGATTACGAGTCGGCGTCTGGGTCGTTTTGCCTGGTAGGACATTCCTTGTAGGACGAACCTGTCGGGGTCAACGCAAACTGCCCGGACCGCCGCAGAAAATATTATCGGCGTGCAGTGAGCAGACTTCGCAACTCATTCAACACGAACCAGATAGCAGCTCAAGCGATCGCGCTGATCGCTTGCGCGGCAACTGTAACCACTGTTAGGCTCCCACATGCTGTTATCACGTGTGCAATCCAGACTTCGTACCCTGTGGCCTGCGACGGTTCTCGTCGCCGCAGTGTTCGTCAGCAGCGCCCGCGTCTCCTCGGCGGCTGCGATGCAGGACACCGTGGTGCGCCGCGATTCAGCCGGCAAGGCCCGGCAAGGTACGGGCTCCTCCGCAAAATCGACGGCGACGAAGTCGACGACGCCGGCCAGGCCCAAGCCCGTCTGGCCGGTGAACGGGCCGGCGCCGCTACCGGGCTCGATTCTCCCGGGCAAGCGGATCGTCGCGTATTACGGAAACCCGCTTTCCAAACGGATGGGCATCCTCGGCGAACTTCCGCCTGACGAGATGCTCAAGCGGCTGGACCGCGAAGTGAAGGCGTGGGAACGGGCAGACAGTACGACACCAGTGGTGCCGGCCCTCCACCTCATCGCGGTGGTGGCCCAGGCAAGTGCCGGTCGGGACGGGATGTATCGCGCCCGCATGTCGGACTCGCTCGTCGAGCGCGTGTACGGGTGGGCGCAGCGCCAGAAGGCCATCATGTTCCTCGACATCCAGGTCGCGAAGAGCACGCTGCAGGCAGAGCTCCCGCGCCTGGCGCCGTTCCTGTCCCGTCCGGACGTGCATCTGGGGCTCGATCCGGAATTTTCGATGAAGCGCGGCGGAGCACCGGGCAAGCGGATCGGCACGTACGACGCCGCCGACATCAACTACGCGATCGACTTCCTGGCGGATCTCGTCGAGAAACACAACCTCCCGCCGAAGGTGCTGGTGATTCACCGCTTCACCCGTCCCATGCTCACGAACGCGAACCGGATCAAGCTCGACCCGCGCGTGCAGGTCGTGATCCACATGGACGGCTGGGGACCGCCCTGGATGAAGAAGGACTCCTACCAGGCGTACGTGTACGCGGAGCCGGTGCAGTTCACGGGGTTCAAGCTGTTCTACAAGAACGATACGAAGCGTGGGCACCCGCTGATGAAACCGGCCGACGTGCTGGCCCTGTTTCCGAAGCCGCTCTACATCCAGTACCAGTGAGTTGAAACGTTGCAAAGTTGGAAAGTTGAAGCGTTGGTTGAAGGCACGGACGCTGCAACTGTGCAACTCTACAGCAGATCCGCGAGCGTCTTGCGTCGCAACGTCTCGAAGAACGCGCCTAACGCCTCGTCAAGGGCGCCGGCCAGCCGGCAGTTCGGGTAGAGCGGACAGGACGTATCCCCGTGCACGAAACACGGGACGAGCGCCAGGTTGTCTTCCGTCGCCTTCACGACGTCCCCCAGCACGATGTCCGTCACCGGACGGTTGAGCACCACGCCACCACGACGCCCGCGGACGGTGCGCACGTGCCCCAGGTCCACGAGACGACGGACCACCTTCAGCAGGTGATCTTCCGACATCGCCATCGCGCTCGACACCTCACCCACGGTCACCACGCGACCAGGGTTGCGTCCGAGATACAGCAGGCAGCGTAAGGCGTTGTCGGTAAAGCGCGTCAGTCGCATGCGTCGCGATCAGGGGTCGCAACCGAGCGGTCGCACCCAAATCCTCGACCTACGAAGCGGGTTTCCGGCGGCCACCGCCGTCAGGTGAATCCCCACGCTGCGGCAGGGAAACCCGCTACGCCTCATGCGGATAACCCCGGCTCTCAAAAGCTGCAAATGGAGGGAAGCTTTAGGTCGCTGGATCGCCTCGCGGTCTGGTGCCCCCCGTCCACTCTCTCGCACGAGGTACAACACCATGTCGCTCTCACGCCGGGCCACCGTCTTCGGCGCCGTCACCGCGGTCGCCGTGAGTACGGTGCTCTTCCACGCGTGTGCGCCGACGTCGAACAACGCCGGCATTGGAACCGCTGCGGACGCCGCGTCGCGCGTCTTCGTCGCTCCGGGTTCCTATGATGAGTACTACGCCTTCATGTCCGGCGGATTCAGCGGACAGCTTGCGGTCTATGGCATTCCCTCCGGCCGACTGCTCAAGGTCATCCCTGTCTTCTCCCAGAATCCGGAAAACGGCTACGGCTACAACGCCGAAACGAAGGAGATGCTGAACACGACGTTCGGCTATGTGCCATGGGATGATGCGCACCACCCGTCGCTCTCCATGACCAACGGCGAACACGACGGACGCTGGGTCTTCATCAACGGCAACAACACGCCGCGGATCGCGCGCATCGACCTGACGACGATGACGACCGCCGAGATCCTCCAGATTCCCAACTCGGCCGGCAACCACTCGTCGCCCTATGTCACGCAGAACACGGAATACGCGGTGGCCGGCACCCGCTTCAGCGTGCCCATCCCGCAGAAGGACGTCTCGATCGCGAGCTTCGCCTCGGAATTCAAGGGCGCGATCAGCTTCATCAAGGCGAACGAGCCGGGGAACATGTCCGTCGCTTTCCAGGTGCTGATGCCCGGGTACGACTATGACCTGGCCCGCCCCGGCAAGGGCCCATCGGGCGACTGGGTTTTCTTCTCCTCCTATAACACCGAGCAGGCGTACACCAAGAAGGAGGTCGAGGCGTCGAAGAACGACAAGGACGTCGTGGCCGCGATCAACTTCAAGACGGTCGAGCAGTGTGTCGCGAACGGCAGGGGTCAGACGCTGCCCAGCGAATACATGCACATGCTGATGGATGAGCGGACCCACACGGCGCGATCCACGCGGGTCACGGGCGTCAAGGTCATCACCCCCGCTGAGTGCCCCGGTTCGGTCTATTACCTCCCCACGCCCAAGTCACCACACGGCATTGACGTCGACCCGACCGGAGAGTTCCTGGTCGCGGGCGGCAAGCTGGCGACGGTGATCCCGGTACACGCGTTCTCGAAGATGCAGCAGGCGATCGCCGACAAGGCGTTCGACGGCGAGAAGGACGGAATTCCGATCCTCAAGTACGAAGCGGTGAACTTCTGCGAAATACAGAACCCGGGACTCGGCCCGCTCCACACCGAGTTCGATGGCAACGGCAACGCCTACACGTCGGTCTTCATCAGCTCGGAGATCGTCAAGTACACGCTCCCCGGCTGCCAGGTCGTCGACCGCGTGCCCACCTACTACTCGATCGGTCACCTGATGGTGCCCGGCGGCGACACACGCAAGCCGTATGGCAAGTACGTCATCGCGCTGAACAAGATCACCAAGGACCGGTACCTGCCCACGGGCCCCGAGCTCACGCAGGCCGGGCAACTCTACGACATCACCGGCGACAAGATGACGCTGCTGCTCGACTTCCCGATGATCGGCGAGCCGCATTATGCGCAGGCGATCGACGCGAACCTGATCCGTGAGAAGCAGGTCAAGTTCTACAGCCTGGCCGATAACCAGCATCCGTACGTGACGAAAGCCGAGACCGAATCGAACGTCACCCGCACCGGCAAGACGGTGCACGTGAAGATGACCGCGATCCGCAGTCACTTCGCGCCGGACAACATCGAAGGCGTCCAGGTGGGCGACACGGTGCTGTTCCACGTCACGAACCTCGAGCAGGACTGGGACGTGCCCCATGGCTTTGCGACGATGGGCTCCGCGCACGATGCCGAGCTGCTCATCATGCCGGGCGAGACGCGCACGCTGAAGTGGGTGGCGAGGTTCCCGGGGGTGTACCCGTTCTACTGCACCGACTTCTGCTCGGCATTGCACCAGGAGATGCAGGGGTACATCCGGGTGAGTCCCGCGGGGAGCTCGACACCGATCAAGTGGTCGGTCGGGATGCAGTGAGGTTGGAGCCCGGGTCAGAGCCCAGAGCGTCGATCCTCCCACCGGCGCTCTGGCTCTGGACCGCGGCAGTACACTCCTCCTGACCCCCCTGACCTCCGACCCTGATGTCCCTCCGCGCACGTATCCTGCTCGCCATCGCCAGCCTCTCGCTGGCGCTGGCCTTTTTCCTTCCACTGTGGGCCGTGTACCTGCAGGCTCCGCAGTACCCGGAAGGCCTGGGCATGCAGATCCGGGTCAACGACATCACGGGGCTCAAGCCTAACGACCTGTCCAGCATCAACAACCTGAATCACTACATCGGCATGAAGCGGATCGAGCCGGATTCGATCCCCGAGTTGCGCATCATGCCGTACGTCCTGGCGGCACTCCTGGTCTTTGGCCTCGCCGCCGCCATCTCCGGGCGCCGTTTCATGGCCCGGGCCTGGGTGGGCGCCTTCATCGTCGTGGCCGTCGTGGGTCTTGCCGACTTCTACAAGTGGGAGTACGACTACGGCCATGACCTCGACATGGAAAATGCGATCATCAAGGTGCCGGGCATGAATTACCAGCCACCGCTGATCGGCACCAAGCAGTTGCTGAATTTCCGCGCCACGTCCCTGCCCGACGCCGGCGGGTACATCCTCATCGGCTCGCTCGCGCTTGGCGTCCTGGCGGTGCTCCTTGACTGGCGCCGCAAGCCAGCCAGGGCTGGCCGGCCCGTGGCGGAGCCGCGTCAGGCAGTCGCGCTTTGATGGCGCGTGTCTGGATAGTTGTCCTGGCGCTGAGCGGGCTCGCCTGCGAGCGCGCTCCGCGCCCGCTCGTCGCGGGCGTGGATGCCTGCGACTTCTGCCGCATGACCGTCAGCGACACGCGGTTCGGCGGTG
>DAIUET010000080.1:0-11342 GCA_036845045.1 Gemmatimonadaceae bacterium
CGCGCGCGCATTTCGGCAGCCGGCTCGTCTTCGGGCGCGACAAGACTCTGTTCGTGACGCAGGGGGACCGGTCGATCACCGAGGGACGGATGCAGTCGCAGGACAAGGCGGGTCTGATCGGGAAGTTCGTCCGCATCAATCGCGACGGATCCATCCCCGCCGATAACCCGTTCGTCGATCAGGAGGGTGTACGTCCGGAGATCTGGTCCATCGGGCACCGTAATGCGCAGGCGGCCGCGCTCCATCCGACGACAGGCGAGCTCTGGGCCGTGGAACACGGAACCCGCGGCGGCGACGAACTCAACATCGCGCGCAAGGGCCTCGACTACGGATGGCCCACGATCGCCTATGGCATCGAGTATCGCGGGGGACCGATCACTGGCGGCATTACCGCGAAGGAAGGCATGGAGCAGCCGGTGTACTACTGGGACCCGGTCATCGCGCCAAGCGGCATGGCGTTCTACACCGCGGACCTGTTCCCCGCCTGGAAGGGAAGCCTCTTCGTCGGCGGTCATGCGACCTATGATCTCGTCAGGCTCTCGCTCGACGGCGACCGCGTCGTGGGTGAGGAGCGGCTGCTGAAGGATCTCGAGCCGCGCCCGCGCGTTCGTGACGTACGGCAGGGCCCCGACGGCGCTCTCTACGTGCTCACCGATAGCACGAGTGGGAAGCTGCTGAAGCTCGTGCCAAAGCGGTAAAAGACCGGAAAGAAAGAAGCGCCGGGTCCCGCGAGGGGCCCGGCGCTTTTCGTCCCGGCCGATTACGGATTCCGCATGCCGGTAAACCGGTAACGCATTACCACGGAATCGGGCCGGTCGGCGAGCCTGAACATGCCCGTGCCCGTAACCTGCCCACCGCTGAGGCGAGCCACCCAGTGGTCCGTCACCATGGCGCCCTTCGCCTCCGGTGCGGCATATGCTGCTGTAGTAGCGACGACACTGTCACCCTGGATCGTGTACGTCGAGGTCACGGTGTCCCTGGGGGACTCCTGTGTCGTCAGGCGGCAGGTGCCCGCGCCGCAGATATTGGTCCAGTGTGCAATGACGGAATCCGAGCCCTCCGCCATCAGGGTGCCGGTCCACGTGCCGGCAACATCGGCCTCGGTCAGGGCGGGTGGCATGGCGGCGGCAGCCGAGTCGGCGGGAGCTTCGTCGGCCCTGGCACAGGCCAAAACGAATGGCAGGACGAACAGGTAGCGACGCATGGGATCTCCGGGAATACTGGGATAGCTGGGCAGCGGTCGGCAACGACGATACACCATCAAGGGGCGGGCGCGCCAGACCTTCGAGTGCCGCGCGCTGCCGAAATGAGAAGGCGCCAGCACCAGCGGGGAAGGAACCGAATGACCAGCGTAACTGCCCGGTAGCGCAGCCCCGGCACTACAACGACGGGTCGTCGTCGCCGCACGGCGCGAATCGATTCGGTGACGACTCGCTCGGCGCTCAGCCACATCCAGCCTGGCACGTGGTGCATGTCCATCTGTCCACGTTCGTGGAATTCCGTACGCGTGTAGCCAGGGCAGAGGGCCTGCACGTAGACACCCCGTGCAGCCGTTTCCAGGGACAGGCTCTCGGCGAAGACGCGCTGCCACGCCTTGGTGGCGCTGTAGTTCACGTTCCCCGGACTGGTGAGCCACGACGCGATGGATGACACGTTGATCACGCTGCCGCGCCCCGACTTCACCATCGGCTTGATGGCGGCCTGAGCAAGGCGGTGGGCAGCGAGGACGTGCACACGAATCATGCGTTCCTGGTCCTCACGCGACGTCCGCGCAATGGACCCACGCGTTCCGAACCCGGCGTTATTCACCAGCAGGTCGATGGGCGACTGATCGATTCGTTCGACGACTCGCGACACGTCGTCGTCCCGCGAGAGGTCGGCGCCGAGCACTTCACAGTCAGCATTGGACGATTCCCGGAGCTCCTGCGCCAGCGCGCGCAGCCGTCCGGCGTCGCGGGCGACCAGCACCAGGTCGTAGCCCTCACGCGCCAGTTGCGCCGCGAACTCGCGACCCAGCCCCGCCGACGCGCCGGTAACGAGAGCCACCGGCCGGCGGCCCGCACTCGGCCCGGCGGGATCATCTGGCGTGAATGACCGGCTCATGAACTCTTGCGTGACTCGATTGATTTCCAGTCGTGAACCAGAACGTCGGAGACGAAACAATGGCGGCAGACACCATGGAGGCGATACGGACAATTGTCGCGTCGGCGCTGGACTGGCAGGAGGCACATGCCACGTTCGACGCGTCGGTGGCCGGTTTTCCACTGCATCTTCGCGGCAGACGCCCGGACAGTTTTCCGCATTCGGGCTGGGAGCTCCTGGAGCACATCCGCATCACGCAGGAAGACCTCGCCGACTTCATGGAGCGCGCCGATTACAAGGTGATCAAGTGGCCGGACGATTACTGGCCCGGGTCGCCGGAACCTCCCTCCGAAGCGGCCTGGGATGAAAGCGTCGCAGCTGTATTGCGCGATCGCGAGCACATCAAGGCGCTGGCGAATCGTCCGGACATCGATCTCCCGTCGCGGATTCCCTGGGGAACCGGGCAGACGTACCTGCGAACGATTCTCGTCGCAATGGGTCATACCGCGTATCACGTGGGGCAGATCATAGCGATCCGGCGGCTGCTGGGGGCATGGCCCTGAAGCGAGGACCGAGCGCGGCCGCCGTACTGTCGTCGCTGACGCGGATTACCGCGGCGCGGCAAAACGCGCCAACAACGACTTCACGTCTTCGGGAATGGCGCGCGGTCGCATCGGGTCCCGCTCAACGCTGACGACCGTGAGGGAACCGGACGCACGGTGCAGCCGGTCCGATGCGCGGTAGAACTCGAACCGCATCGTGATCGCGGTGTTACCGATCCGCCCGAACCAGGCCTGGATGATCACTTCCTCCTCGAGCTGTGCCGCCGAGTGGAATTCGAGGTGCAGCGCCTTGCGGGGAATCCAGACCCCGCGCTGGAGTCGGAGCGTGTCGACCGGCAGCCCGCAGGCGCGGCACATCTCGCTCTCGGCGACGCCCATGAGGCGCAGGTAGGCGCCGTAGTAGATGATCCCCATGGGATCGCTGTCCGACCACCGGATCCGTTCCTTCACCTCGAACGCGTTCGGCGGTGGCGCATCGGCCAGCTCGGGATGGCGTGATTGCACGACTGCGACTCCTTGAGGCGTCGGTTACTTTTCTGTTCCCCAAAACTACCCGAACCACCATACCGTGAAGATCGCCGTCTGCGTCAAGCGCGTGCCCGAAATGGACGTGAAATTCAGGATCGCCTCGTCAGGCACGGCCGTCGATGAGACCGGGCTCAAGTTCGACATGTCCGATTTCGACGGCTATGCCGTGGAGTTCGCGCTCCAGACCACGGAGAAGCTGGGTGCCGGCGAGGTGACGGTCATTTCCCTGGGGCCGGATGTGGTGCAGGAGACGCTGCGCAAGGCCCTGTCGATGGGTGCCGCCCGGGCCGTCCACCTGAAGGTGGGGGCCGTTCCGGTCGACGGGTTCACGATCGCGCAGGCCCTGGCGGCGGAACTGAAGGAGGGCGGCTACGACCTGGTCCTCTTCGGCAAGATGGCGGCCGACACCGCCAGCGGCGCGGTGGGCCTGATGACCGCGGAGTTGTTAGGCATCCCCATGGTGCAGGCCTGCACGAAGCTGTCGTTCGAGGGCGGCAAGGGGATGGCGCGCCGCGAGGTCGAGGGGGGCGCGGAGATGGTGACGTTTCCACTGCCGGGAGCGGCGTCCATCGACGAGGGCATCGCCAGGCCCCGGTATCCCTCGCTCAAGGGCATCATGGCGGCGAAGAAGAAGCCCCTGGATGTGAAACCGGTGTCGCTGAACGCGCCGCGATTCTCCGTCGTGAAGATGGAGCTTCCCCCCGAACGTCAGGCAGGGCGCATCATCGGCGAGGGCGCGGCCGCGGTCCCCGAGCTGGTGCGCCTGCTCCGTGACGAAGCCAAGGTGCTCTGATGCCCGACCTCCTCGTCTTCGCGGAATCACGAGCCGGCGCGGTTCGCAAGGTGGCGTTCGAGCTGCTGACCGCCGCGCGCGGACTGGCGGCGGGGGGTGAAGTCCACGCCGTGCTCGCGGGCGCACCGGGCATTGGCAGCCAGGCCGCCACGCTCGGTGCGGCCGACACGACGTTCGTCACCGAGCACGCCGCGTTAGGCGAACACAACCCCGAGGCGCTGGCCGCGCTCGTGGCGGAGCGCGTGCAGAGCGGTGGCTACCGCGCCGTCCTGTTCGCGGCCTCGGCCCAGGGTAAGGACGTCGCCCCCCGGGTGGCGGCGAAGCTCGCGGTACCGATGGCGTCGGACGCGCTGTCGGTCGCACTCGGCGGCGACGCGACGACCGTCACCCACTTCGTCTACGCGGGGAAGATCGTCGCGACGCTCAGGCTCAGTGCATCGCCGGCGGTCGTCGCGTTGCGGCCGGGTGCCGTCGCGGCGGTGGAGGCGAAGGGCGCTGGACGAGTCGAGTCGGCGCCTCCCGTGGGGGATCCCGCCGCGTCCCGGGTGGTTGTCACGGAATCGATCCGCGGCGATGCGCGGAAACTGGATCTCGCCGATGCCCCGGTAATCGTGAGCGGTGGCCGCGGCCTCAAGGCTGCCGAGCACTTCAAGCTGGTGGAGGATCTGGCGGAGGCGTTTGGCAACGCCGCGGTGGGCGCCACGCGCGCCGTGACCGATGAAGGGTGGCGCCCGCACAGCGACCAGATCGGCCAGACGGGTCGGCAGGTCAGCCCCGATCTCTACGTCGCGGTGGGCATCTCGGGCGCGATCCAGCACCTCGCCGGCATGCGCACGTCGCGCACCATCGTCGCGATCAACCGGGACAAGGACGCGCCGATCTTCAGGATCGCGGACTACGGCATCGTGGGTGATGTCTTCGACATTGTCCCTGCATTGACGGCCGCGATTCGCGAGGCCAGGGCGAAAGGGTAGCTCGTACAAGAGCTTTCAACACGGAGCGAAGGATGGCTCCTGGAGGAGCTTTCAACACGGAGGTCACGAAGGGATCCCACCGGGCTGGGAACGAATGGGCAACCCTTCGTGACCTTCGTGACCTCTGTGTGAAAGGCTTTTTCGGGAATAGGTTGCTTGAATGGGACCAGCCAATGTCGCGTTCCTGCTTGTGCTCGTCGTGGCCACCGCGTCGTTCTCGTACAGCGCGCAACGGCTCTACCGGTTCCTGCGGATCGGAAAGGACGAAGCCCGTTGGAATGACCTGCCGAAGCGACTCTGGAACCTCCTCTCGATAGGCATCGCGCAGCGGAAGATTCTGCGTGACCCTGTCGCCGGTCCGCTCCACGCGCTCGTGTTCTGGGGGTTTGTCGTCCTCACCATAGGCAGCATCGAAATCCTGCTGGCCGGTGTGTTTCCGGCGCTCGCGTTCAGGCACTGGTTGCCGAGCGGACCGTACGCGCTGTTCGTCTTCTCGCAGGAAGTCTTTGCGATCTTCGTGCTGGGGGCGGTCTCGGTGCTCCTCTATCGGCGCATCGTCGTGAAACCGGCCCGGCTCCAGGGTGACAACGTGCACTCGGGCGACGCGATCCTCATCCTGTCCATGATCGCGGGCCTCATGATCACGCTGATCCTCACCGCGGCGTTCGATCGCGTCATCGAGCCACGCCTCCCGCTGGCGCTGCAGCCCGTCTCGGGTCCGGTCAGCCTGGCTGCCGCCTGGCTTTCGCCCGGAGCCGCGGAAGCCGCCAGGAACATCAACTGGTGGTCGCACGCGCTGCTTATCCTCGTCTTCCTGAACTACCTGCCGTACTCCAAGCACCTGCACGTCATCGTCTCGCTGCCGAACACGTTCCTGTCCAACACCAGCGGCCCTGGCCCCATCGGGGTGATGAAGCCGATGGACCTCGAGGCGGAGACCGAGCAGTTTGGCGCCTCCGACGTGACGCACCTGACGTGGAAGAACCTGCTCGACGGCTACAGCTGCACCGAATGCGGGCGCTGTACCGCGGTCTGCCCGGCGAACATCACCGGCAAGCCGCTGTCGCCGCGCAAGATCGTCATCAACACGCGCGAGCGGTTGATCGAGGTGGCACCCGCCATCGTCGGCGGCACCGACATCTTTGCGCAGCCGCTGCTCGGCGGCACTGCGCCGGAGGTCACCGAAGGCCGGCTCACCGATACGTACATCACCGAGGAGGAGTTGTGGGCGTGCACGTCGTGCCGCGCCTGCGTCTACGAGTGCCCGGTTTCGATCGACCAGCTCGAGATCATCAATGAGCTGCGGCGGGGACTGGTCCTCACCGAGTCGCGCTTCCCTGACGAGGTGCAGCCGGCCTTCGAGTCCATGGAGCGGAACGGTTCACCGTGGGCGTTCCAGCCTGCCGATCGGGCGCGATGGGCGGACGGACTGGATATCCCCACCATGGCCGAACTGGCGGCGCGTGGCGAACGGCCGGACATCCTGTTCTGGGTGGGGTGCATGGGGTCCTTCGACGATCGCGCCAAGAAGGTCACGGTCGCCTTTGCGCGCATCCTCAAGGCGGCCGGCGTGCGCTTCGCTATCCTGGGCCAGGAAGAGAGCTGTCACGGCGATCCCGCTCGTCGAATGGGAAACGAGTACCTGTACCAGATGCTGGCAAAGCAGGCGATCGAAACGCTCAACGGGTACGGCGTGACCACGGTCGTCACCCACTGCCCGCACTGCTTTCACCAGATCGGCAAGGAGTTTCCGCAGTTCGGCGGCATGTTCGACGTGGTACACCACTCGGAGTTCCTGGCCCGGCTGCTCGAGGAGGGGCGTGTCCCGATAGACGGCGATGGCGAGCGGCTCGTGGTGGCGTATCACGACAGCTGCTACCTGGGCCGCTACAACGACGTGTACGACAGCCCGCGCGAGACCATCCGCCGCGCACTGCCCGTGGTATCGATCGCTGAACCCGTGCGGACGCGGGATCGCGGCCTGTGCTGCGGCGCGGGCGGTGGGCGCATGTTCATGGAGGAGCGGACGGGGAAGCGGATCAACGTCGAGCGCACCGAGGAGTTGCTGGCGACGGGTGCAGACTCGCTGGCAGTGGCCTGTCCGTTCTGCCTGACCATGATCAGCGACGGCGCCCGTGCCCTCGGGAGCGAGGCCCCGGTCCTGGACATCGCCGAACTGGTCGCCGGCCGTCTGGGGGGCGGCCACGGGACGTAGCCCCAAATCGGTCCGTTTCCTGAATTCCTACTTCCTGCTTTCCCGCTTTTGACCCATTTTGGTGTCGGCGCGGGTGCAGGTGGCCGCGCCCGAACACTCCCACTTCGAGCGACATGGAGAAGCCGATGCGTTACGCGCGTGCCTCGTTCCGCCTCGCGGCGTTCATGACCGCCGTGACTCTCGTTGCCTGTGCGGCCGAAGAGAAGGCCGAAGAGCCGGACTCTGCCGCAGCAGCCGCTGCCGCAGCGCCGCCGCCGGCCGAGTCGTTCACGCTGGTCGCGGAGGATGGGTCCTGGAGCGGCGACATTACCCCGGCCGGAATCGTCTTCCGCCACAGGAGAAACGACTCGCTGATGTTCGACTACAAGCCGCCGCAGGTCAACGGCGCGATCAGCGACTTCGAATCGCTCATGACGGGAAAGGACACCGTCCGCATTACCGTCAGCCTGGCAATGACGCGCTGCACGGACAAGGCCGGAAAGGAGTACACCCACCTCGCGCAGGTGTACCTCACCGGCGACGTGACGTTGACGTCGAGCGGCTGCGCCAGCAAGAAATAGCCGCGGTCCTGCAACTCGAGCGGAGCGCGCCGGTCTTCCGACCGGCGCGTTTTTCTTAATGACCGACTTCGTGCACCGTAATGGGGTGATCGCGGCCCTTGAGCGGAACCGTCACCACCGACGCCCCGACGTGCCGGAGCCCGACGTCACGCAACGCATCGAAGAAGGCGGGCGACCCGACGCGCCCCGGATCGGCTATCAATGCGCGTCCGTTCTCGGCCAGTGTCGTGGCAATGGTGCGTGCGACGACCGGCCCATAGGCGCGCTCGTACAGGACGTCGGCCGCTACCACCACATCGAACGCCGCGATCGCATCCGGCAAGTGACGCCAGTCGAGCAGGAACGTTTTCGCCTCGCGTGACGCATTGGCCACGCCGTTGAGCCGCGCGAAGGCAAGTGCGTCGTCGTAGTAGTCCGAGGCCGTGACCTCGAAGCCGGCCCGCAATGCCGCCGAAACCACCAGACCCACACCACACCCGAGCTCGAGCAGTGTGCGGCCGGTTCCGTCCATCGCGCGCACCGCCCGCGCCAGCGCGACCGACGCGGGCCAGACGTCGGCCCAGTATGGCAGCCGTTCATCCTTGTTGAACGCGGCCTCGTCGATCAGCGCTTCAGCATCTTTCGGATGCGTCAGCGCGTAGTGCTCCCCGTCGATGTCGACCGCGGACGTCGTGACGTCGAAGCGCTCGAGCACCGATCGCGCTTCCTCCGTCACAGGGTGAACGCCTCGGCGAGCAGCGCGTCTTCGGAAAGAGGCAGGACGTTGAGTCGCTCACCGGCTTCGATGCGTTGCCGGTCTTCGGGCACGACCAGCAGCGCGTTTGCCTGGGACATGGAGGTGAGGATACCGGAGCCCTGGGGCCCGGTGAGCCGTACGCCGAGCGTGCCGTCGTCGCGGATGCGGGTCACGCCGCGCAGGAAGTGCATCAGGCGCGCGCC
This sequence comes from Gemmatimonadaceae bacterium, assembly GCA_036845045.1. Lineage (GTDB taxonomy): Bacteria > Gemmatimonadota > Gemmatimonadetes > Gemmatimonadales > Gemmatimonadaceae > JABWBJ01. The sequence goes on from DAIUET010000080.1 coordinate 8,655, forward strand.
GATGGTGACCGGTTCCTCGAGCACGGCCGGAACCGGACGCCGGAAAAGGCGCGTGTGGCCCAGCATCCGCCGGATGACGGGCCGCGCAAACAGCTCGAACGTGACCATGGCCGAGACAGGATTTCCCGGGAGTCCGATCCACGGCATCCCGTCGAGGGTGCCGAACCCCAGCGGCGCGCCTGGCCGCATGCGAACGCGCCAGAACCGCAAGTCGGCACCTAACGACTCCAGGACCTGCCGTGTGTAGTCGAACTCCCCGACCGAGGCTCCCGCCGACGTCACCAGCAGGTCGCAGCCGCGGGACGGCTCCAGCACGGCGCGCAGCGCCTCGGGGGTGTCGGCGGCGTTCCCGAGGTGCATCGGAACTCCTCCCGCCTGCCTGACGAGCGCGTCGAGGGTGTACCGGTTGGACCCGACGATCTTCGTCCCGGCCAGCACCTCGTCGAACCGGTCCAGGTCGACCAGCTCGTCGCCGGAGCCGGCGATGGCGACCACCGGCCGCCGATGCACCGCGACCTCGGCGTAGCCGAGGCTCGCCAGCACGCCCAGCTGGGCGGCGCCTAACGCCGCTCCCGCGGTGATGACGACCGCGCCCTCGCGGAAATCCTCCCCCCGCGGCCGGATGTTCTTCCGTGCGTCGCGGTCGTTGCGGATGCTGACGCGCTCCGTCCCGCCATCGGTGTCCTCGACGCGCACGACGGTATCCGCACCCTCCGGGACAGGTGCTCCGGTCATGATCCGCATCGCTTCACCGGCGCGGATCCCCCTCGAACCAGCGCCGCCGGCGGCGATGGTTTCCGGTACCGGAAGCACGACCGGCGACTGGGCGGTCGCGCCTTCCACGTCACGCGCGCGGACGGCATAGCCATCCATCGCCGAGTTGTCCCACTGCGGCAGGGTGTAGCGGGCGACGGCGTCGGCGGCCAGCACGCGTCCGAGCGCGTCGAGCAAAGCGACGCGTTCGGTGCCGAGCGGTTCGATGTCACGATTGATCTCGGCGACGGCTTCCGGGACGGTGAGCATCAGCGGGGATCGCGCTCCATGATGTCCCGCTCGATGAAGTCGGCCAGGCTCTCGAGCCACGCGACGTCGTCGAGCCGGATCACCGGAATGTCCGGGCGCAACCGCTCATCGTCGGTCACCACGGCACGGTACGTGGACGACTCGGCGGCGTCGGGGCTGCCCAGCAGGGGGGTGTCGTGTGCTGCGCGCCGGTGAATCTCGATCTTGGGCAGCGACGAACGCTTGAATCCTTCGCACAGCACGACGTCGGCGTCGCTCATGTAGCGGGACGCAATCTCCTCGGCGCCAAGCTCGTCGCTCCATCGCATCACCAGCGCGAACTTGTCCGGCGCGGCCATGGCAACGCGTTCGGCTTGTCCCTCGTGGTAATGACGGTACGTGTCGGTCGACGCGGGATCGATGTTGAAGGTGTGCGCGCCGTGCTTGATGGTCATGACGCGATGCCCGCGCCGGTGCAGCTCAGCGGCGAGCCGGACCACCAGCGTCGTCTTGCCGCTGTTCTTCCGTCCGATGATCGCCACCATGGGCGGTCGCTGCATGAGCCTCCGCGATCGCGAGGTCGTCAGGTGTGTTCACGTTCATGAACAGCCGCTCCGGGTCGCCGAAAGCTGACACCTCGTTCGCCGGAAGGCGAGCGACGCGCACCTGCGAATGGAATCCGACCACGCGGTGATCGCCGGCGGCCAGCGACCGTTCGATCGCCGGCAGGCACGAGGGCGCGTAGAACGCACACAGCGGCTCGACCCCTCGGCGCGAGCCGCTTTCCGGCACGGCGACATCGGCGCCGTCCCCCAGCTCGCGGAGCCGGGCGAGCAACGCCGTCGGCACGAAGGGCATGTCCCACGCCACGATCAGGACGGGGCTGGCGGCGTGATGCAGGGCGCTGTGGATGCCGCCAAGGCCGCCCGCGTTAGGCACGAGGTCGCGCGCCACGCGCACGCCCGGCAGCCAGTCCCGGGCCGCGGGATCGTTGGCCGCGAGCAGCAGGTCATCGGTCACGGCGCGGAGCCCCTCGGCGACGCGATCGATGATCCGCCGGCCACCGACGGTCTCGAGTCCCTTGGGGAGCCCGCCGTAGCGGGAGGCGGCGCCGCCAGCCAGCACCACTCCCGTACATGGCACGCGCACCGCTAGCCCTGGGAGCGGTGCATCTGTGGCTGTCCGCTCACCGCGCGTCCGATGAGGACCATGCCCGACGCGCGCGCGATCTCCACGGCAATCGTCGATGGCACCGACGGCGTGGCGATGGCCGAGAGGTTGGCGCGCGCCGCCTTGTACGCCAGCTCACCCGAAATGCGACCGGTGACGAGGAGGATGAGGTCATCGGGGCGCCGTCCGGACTGCACGGCGGCGCCCAGCACCTTGTCCACCGCGTTGTGCCGCCCGATGTCTTCCGCGTGAAACAGGAGCTGCTCCCCGTCGGTGAGGGCAGCCGCATGGATTCCGCCGGTCTCCTTGTATCGGCCGCCGCGCGCGAACAGCTCCTTGAACAGCGCTCGAAGCTTCGGCGTGTCGAGTTCCGGTGTCGCTCCCTTCCGACGCGGGACATCGGCGAGGCTCCCGAGGAACGCGGTGACCGAGCCGCACCCGGATGCAAGGATACGCCGGCGGCTGGTCGACTCCACCGCGGTGATCCGTTCCGGGGCGATGTCCACCCAGAACCCC
>DAIUET010000081.1:0-11292 GCA_036845045.1 Gemmatimonadaceae bacterium
GGTGATCTGAGCGATCGTCGCTCCCTCCGCCACAAATTCCCCGATCCCGACCGGTGGCAGTACACCGACCAGTTCGGACCGCCCGACCTCGTCGTGCGGTCGACGCCCTACGACATGCCGGCGCGCACGCAGGACAAGTGGTTCCGTCCAGTGAGCGAGACAGGGCTCACCGATGCGCGCTGGGTGCGCGCCATCGAGATCAAGCCGGTGAGGCCCGAGCACCGGAAGGTCGTGCATCACGTACTCACGCTCCTCGAGCAGCAGGAAAGTGACGGCATCACCAACCTCGCCCACGAGGCCCACGGCGTGCAGCGCAGCGCCGGGCTGTTCATGGAATGGGCCGTCGGCAAGGTCGGCGAGATCTTCTCCAGTGACGCCGGGAAGCTCATGCTCCCGGGATCGAAAATCCGCTGGGAGGTGCACCTCCACGCCATCGGCGAGGAAATGAAGAACGTCGAGGTGGATCTGGGCATCTACTTCTATCCGAAGGGCGTCGTCCCGGAGCGGCGGACCGTGCTGCGCATGTTCGACGTCTCCCGCGGATCGGAGCTCGACATTCCGCCACGCCAGATGGCGATGACGCAGAACTTCCATGTGCTGCAGGCCCCGGCGCGCCTGGAAAATTTCCAGCCGCACATGCACATGCGCGGGAAGGCCCTGTCACTCGAGGCCATCTATCCCGACGGCCGCAAGGAAATCCTCAGCGCCGTCAACAATTTCCAGTGGAACTGGCACGTCAACTACGTCTACGCGGACCACGTCGCGCCGCTCCTGCCGAAGGGAACGGTGCTGGTGTTCACCGCCTGGCACGACAACACCGCCGCGAATCCGAACAACCCCGACCCGGACCAGTGGGTCGGATGGGGCGACCGGACCGTGGACGAAATGGCGCACGTCTGGATCGACGTCACGTACCTGAATCAGGCCGACTTCGACAGGATGGTGGCGGCCCGCCGGGCCGCCCCACGTGCCCCGCAACAACGCTGAGACGCCGTCCTCGCTTTTCGGGCGCGTGAGCGGCCTGGAGAACGCCCCGGCACTGCCAGGCGCAGCTTCGTCACGTTGGCCAGACGACTGGCCGTCGCCTCTGTGCCTGAAAGAACATCGGGCACGACCGAGCGATCCGGCGTAACACGGGCCCGCCACAAGCCGTAGTTTTCGCGTCATGGATTTGCGCGACCAGCTGCAACAGACCCTCGGCACGACGTACGTCCTCGAACGTGAGCTCGGCGGCGGCGGCATATCGCGCGTCTTCGTCGCCAATGAAACGCGGCTGAATCGGAAGGTCGTCATCAAGGTCCTGTCGCCCGAGCTTGCCGCCGGCGTCAACGTCGATCGGTTCGAGCGCGAGATCCAGCTCGCCGCGTCGCTGCAGCAGGCGAACATCGTGCCGATCATCTCGGCCGGTGACACGCGCGGCCTGCCGTACTACACGATGCCGTTCGTCGAGGGGAAGTCGCTGCGCGCGCGACTCTCCGAGGAAGGCGCGCTGCCGATCAGCAGCGTGGTCGGTGTCATGCGCGACGTCGCCCGCGCGCTCGCCTATTCGCACGATCGCTCGATCGTCCACCGTGACATCAAGCCGGACAACGTGCTGCTGTCGGGCGGCACCGCCGTCGTCACGGACTTCGGTATCGCCAAGGCTATCAGCGCCGCCCGCGCCGGCCAGGAGAGTGGGTCGCTGACGCAGATGGGGACGTCGCTCGGCACGCCAGCGTACATGTCCCCGGAACAGGCCGCCGGCGACCCGATGGTCGATCACCGGGCTGACATCTATTCGCTCGGGTGCATGGCCTGGGAGCTGCTGACCGGGAAGGCGCCGTTTGCGGACCGCGCGCCCGCCCGCATGCTCGCCGCCCACATCAGCGAGGCGCCGGTCCAGGTGTCGGCGCTTCGGGCCGACACGCCGCCGGCGCTCGAACAGCTCGTTATGCAGTGCCTGGAGAAGGACCCGGCGCAGCGACCGCAGTCCGGTGGCGAGATCGTGCAGAGGCTCGACGCCATCCTGAGCGGGTCGTCAACGCCCGCCCAGGGCTTCCGGCTCGATGCGCCTCGCTCGCTGGCACGCGCGCTGGGGATCTACGCCGGCGCCGTAATCGCGGTCGGCATCCTCGCGCGTGCCTCGGTCATCGCGATGGGAGTCCCCGGCTGGGTTTTCCCCGGCGCGCTTCTCGTGATGGCGCTCGGCCTGCCGGTCATCCTGTTCGCCTGGTACGCGGACCGGACCCGGCGCGTGTTCGCCAGCACGACCCCGCGAACCGGCGCCCCGGCCCCGACGCACGGGACCATGGCGACGCTGGCGCTCAGGGCCGGACCGCGGTTCACGTGGCGCCGGGCGTGGATGGGGGGGGCACTGGCGTTAGGCGCGTTTGTCGCGGCCGTCGCCGGCTTCATGGTCCTGCGTGAGCTCGGCATCGGCCCCGCCGGCTCGCTGCTCGCGGCCGGACGGCTCGAGGATCGCGGGCAGCTCATCGTGACGTCCTTCCCGTCGCCCGATTCGTCGCTCTCGCTGCTCGTGACCGAGGCGGTTCGGACGAACCTGGGTCAGTCGCGGGTCGTTTCGGTCATGTCACCGGTTGCCATTGCCGCCGCGCTCGACCGGATGCAGCGGCCGCGGTCGAGCGAGCTCACGCTGGAGCTGGCGCGAGAGATCGCGCAACGCGAGGGCGTCAAGGCGATCGTCGACGGCACGATCCGTTCACTGGCCGGCGGCTACGCCATTTCCATGCGGCTGGTGACGAGCGATTCGGTCCGCGAGCTGGCGCTGTTCCAGGAGACCGCGGACGGTCCGCAGGAAATTCTTCAGGCGATCGACAAGTTGACGCGCAGATTACGCGAGCGTATCGGCGAGTCGCTGCGTGACGTTCGTGCCAGCCCGCCGCTCGAGCAGGTCACGACCCCGTCGCTCGAGGCGCTCCGGATCTATGCCGAGGCGGCGCGTTCCATCGACATGGGCGGCAACCCGATTGCCGCGTCCGAGCGCCTGCGCGAAGCGGTGCGCATCGACAGTACGTTCGCCATGGCCTGGCGCAAGCTGGGCGTCGCGCTGAACAACTCGGGACTGCCGCGTGTGCAGATCGACAGCGCGCTCGAAAACGCCTACCGCTACCGCGATCGGCTGACCGAGCGGGAGCGCCTGCTGGCCGAGGGGACGTACTTCCACCTCGGCCCCGGTCGCGATCGTGGGCGGGCGATTCGCGCCTACGAGGCGCTTCTGGCGCTGGATCCGACCGAGACCGCCGCGGCGAACAACCTGGCCAACATCCTGTCGGGACGTCGCGAGCTGGCACGCGCGGAATCGCTGTTCAAGAGCCAGATCGACGCCGGCCGGGCCACGTCGCAGCAGTACACCAACCTGGTGCCGATCCTCTTCAACCAGGGGAAGGTCGAGGAAGCAGAGCGGTATGCCGCACAGATTGCCGAGCGCTTCCCGACGGCGCTCTTCACGCAGACCGCCCCGGTCAGCTTCCTGTACAGTCGCGGCCAGCTGGACTCGATGGAGCAGTATCTCCGCGGCATGACGGCCAACCCCAGTCCCATCATCAAGGTGAACGGGTACGGCGGACTCGCGACCCTCTCGATCATGCGCGGCCGCATCGCGGACCTCGAACGGTACGCGGCACAGGCACGCCAGATCCAGCGCTCGTTAGGCCAGCCGCTGAATCCCGTGGCCGATTCCCTGCAGCTGTCCCAGCTGGATCTGGGGTTCTTCGATGACACGGCGCGCGCCATCCGCCGCATTGACGCCGTGCTCTCCCGCGTCGACCTGCAGGCCATGCCGTTCGACCAGCGCCCCTATCTGGCGCTCGCGGCGTTCTATGCCAGCGCCGGCGATCCGGTGAAGGCGCGCCGATACCTCACGACCTGGGAGTCGGAGATTCCCGATAGCGGCATGCGACGCATGCTCGAGCCGGGCCGTCGCGCCGTGCTGGGAACCATCGCTCTGGCCGAGAAGCGTTACGATGACGCGTTGCGTGACCTCTGGGCGGCCGACACGACCTATGACGGTCCGAACGGATCATGCGGTATGTGCATCTATGATGACATCGCCTATGTCCACGCACTCGCCGGGCAGCCGGATTCCGCGATCTTCTGGTACGAGCGGTACCTCAACACGCCCCTGTTCGGCCGACAGAACATGGACGGCGGATCGAAACCGCTGATGTTGAAGCGGCTGGGCGAGCTGTACGAGACCGTGGGCAATGTGGAGAAGGCGGCGCTGCGCTACCGCGAGTTCCTGGCGCTCTGGGACAAGGCCGACCCGCGCCTGCAACCGAAGGTCGCGGACGTCCGGCACCGGCTGTCTCGACTCGCTGACATCGAGCGCCGCCCGTAGCAGTACCGCTGACAGTCGCCTCCTGCGACGTCAGGCGGCCGGTCCGTTGCCGTGGTCAGAACTTCGCGAGCACCCCGAACAGAACCTGCCCATCGTGGTTGCTCGCCGATCCGCGGGCGATCGCCTCGGAGTCGTACTTGTCGCGAACGGTCGCGGTCAGTGAGAGCGATGAATTGACCTTGATCACGAGACCGGTCCTGGTTTCGGTGGTGTACTGGCCCAGGTCGTCGGCGACGGGCTGCCACAGGGTGACGTGCGCCATGGTGAGCGTGCTCGTCAGGCGGCGGTTTGCGCGGACCCGGAGGGACCATCTCGCCAACGTGGTGGAAGGATCGACGCTCGCCGCTGGATGCAGAGCTTCCGTCTGTTCCCACAGCATGGCCAGGCTGACGCTCGTCTCGTTGTCGCCCGGCGGAATGATGGTCAGCTTCGCGCCGGCACCGGCGGCATAGCGCTGCGCGATGCGCTGCTGCAGGCTCGACTCCAGGCTGCCGAACGCAAAGGGGCTGAAGAGGGAAAACGGGTGCCGATCGATGGCCAGCGCGATTCGGGAGGCTCTCGCGGTGACGCTGGTCTCGCCATCGTTGTCCCTGGCATCGGCATACGAAAACCGGACCTCGGCACGAATCTCGAGGACGCTGTCGGCGCGATTGGCGCCGGCGGCGAGCGCCCCGACCCGACCCTCGGCGGCGCCGAAGAGAATGTTAGCGCTCGCTTCGACCGTCCGGTTCCATTTCGCCAGTCCCGGGTCCTGCGCGGTCGCCAGACGGGGACCGGCCAGCAGCAGCACCGCCCAGCCGCATACACCACGTATCATCGCGTCGTCGCTCCTTGAGTGCGTGGGTCATCAGGACTCGCACCATAGAGAGAGGGCGCTGCGAGCGGTACCCGCTGTCGAGATCCGCACGATGCTCAGCCGGCGCATCGATGTATACCGTCCACCATCATCGCCGCGCCGATTCGGCGGAATCGCGGAGACTCGCTTTGCGTCAGGGATCCCGGCTCACGCGAATGCGGATCGGCAGGATTGTTTCGCCCCAGTGCATCCGAAGCACGACGGAGTCCCGGCCCACAACGGGGAAGTACCAGGCCAGCGCCTCCATGTGGGCACCACGTTCGGGAGGGAGGTCGACCCGCAGGACGTCGCCCTGGGGCCCCGGATACGGTGAGTGAAAGACGCGGCTGCTGGAATTCAGGATCAGGGTCCACGGGGCGCGTTCGCGCGGGATCAGCCACACGGAGTATTCACCCTTTGGCAGCGGCTGGCCTTCGAACGTCACGTCCTTGTCGAAGGAGATATACGTCGCCGAATCCGCTCCCGGATGCCACACGGAATCCCATTTCACCAGAGCGCCGAACAGGGTGCGGCCCCGCGCAACGGGGCGATTGTATTCGATCGCGATATTCGTATGGCTGACGCGCTGACTGACGCTGCCGTGCTGGCTGAATGGCACGCCTTGCGCGGCGACCGTCACGGCGAGGCCGCAGGCGCAGAGAAGAAAAGTCTTCATGGTCACCCCGCCAATAAGGTCGAGAGTCGTTCCAGCGACTTCGCCAGGTTCGGTTTCTCGTCGATCACCGGCAGCACCGGATCCTCGCCGAGTGATTCCATGCGCTCGAGTGCATTCCTGATCGTGTAGTTCTTCGGATCCAGGTCGTCGTTGACCTCGTCCCAGGTGAGCGGCATCGACACGGTGGCTCCCGCCAATGGCCGGACGCTGAACGGGGCGACGATGAGCTGCCCGTGCCGGTTCTGCAGGAAGTCGATGTATACCTTCTCGCCGCGCTTGTTGATCGTCCGCATGATCGTGGCGATCGAGCCCAGTTCCTTGATCACGAGCCGGGCCAGCAGCTCGCCGATGTAGCGGGATTGCTCGTACGTACACTGTTTCCCGAGCGGGATCATGATGTGCAGACCGGTCTTGCCGGTGGTCTTCACATAGTTGGGCAACTTGATCTCGTCGCAGATCCGGTGCAGTACCGTGGCGCACCTGATCACGTCGGCGAACGTCGCGTCCTTGGGATCCAGGTCGATCACGCACCAGTCGGGCAGCTCCAGCGACCCGACTCGGCTCATCCAGATGTGCAATGGGATCGTGCCCAGGTTCGCGATGTAGACGAGCGAATCGACGTCGTCGCAGACGAAGTAGTTGATGTCGCGCTGCGTGTCGTTGCTCCAGATCGGGAACGTGCGGATCCAGTCGGGGGCGAACTCCGGCGCATCCTTCTGATAGAAGGACTTTCCGTCGATGCCATCGGGAAATCGCGTCAGCACCACGGGCCGGTCGCGCAGGTAGGGCATGAGCCAGGGCGAAATCGTGCGGTAGTACTCGATCAGGTCGCCCTTGGTGTACTTCTCGTCCTTCCAGAAAACCTTGTTGAGGTTTGAAAGGGCAACTTCGCGTCTGGGAATAGGGGGGGAATCGGGATTGGTGGAGTCGCCTTCCTCTGGCCTCTGGCCTCTGGCCTCTGCCCTGTTGTTCTCTGGCCTGTTGTCCTCTGACCTCTGACCTCTGACCTCTGACCTCATGGTCCACTGGCGGTCAACCTGATCAACACGTTTGTCATCCCGCTCGCGCAGGAACGCCGGATGTCTCAGGATCCCCTCGTGGGTCCATTCCGTGAATCGCACTTCGACCACGTACTTCGGTTCCACCCACGTCGTCGTCTTCACCTCGGGAATCGCGGAGGACGGTGGCGGTTCCTCGTCAGGCGTGCGGACCGGCCCGAAACACGACGGTTCCTTGCGCACGTCCTTGAGCAGGCGTTCGTGCCACTCCTTCAACGTCTTCTCACTGAAACCCGTGCCGACGCGGCCCGCGTAGACGAGCCGCCCGCCCACGAGGTCTGCCAGCTGCAACGCGCCAAACCCGCTCCGGCTGCCCTTCGGCTCCGTGAAACCGACAACGGCAAATTCGGCGGTCCGGTCGGCCTTGATCTTGAGCCAGTGCGGCGACCGCCCCGCGCGATACGGTTGGTCCGCCTTCTTGGCGATGATCCCTTCCAGCCCCATACCGCTGACCTGCTTGTGGAAGGCTGCCCCCTTCGTGGTGATGTGGTCGAGGTAGCGGACCGCGCCGACCTTCGGCACGAATGACTCGAGCAGTGCCTTGCGTTTCGTCAGCGGAAGCTGGCGTGCATCGTAGCCTTCGGCGGCCAGCAGGTCGAACGTGTAGAACGTCGATGGCAGTTCCACCGCCGCGCGCTTGATGTCGTGCACGTTATGCAGCGCGCCCCTCTGCTGCAGCAGCGAGAAACTCGGCTTCCCTTCCTCGTTCGTGACGACGACTTCGCCATCGATGATGAAATTGTCGAGCGGGATCGCCCGGATGGCGCGCGCGATCTCGGGAAACACTTCGGTATAGTCGTTGCCGTTGCGCGTGACCAGCTTGATGTCGTTTCCACGCTTCCCCGCGAGCAGTCGGTACCCGTCGAGCTTCAGCTCGAACAGCCACCCGTCCTTCGTGAAGGCCTCGTCCCGGGTTTCGGCCAGCATCAGCCCGGCCTTGTCGATATCCACGCGCTCCTTCACCGCCCCCGCTTCGGCGAGCGCGTTCCGCAGTTCGCTGACGTGACGCGTTCCGGCCGCGACCTCCTCGACCGTCAGGCCCGAGAGCACGGACTCCTCGGGAAAGACGTCGCCGGGCGATTGGGCGTACGCGTCGCGCTCCTTGATCAGGAGCCATTCCTTCTCCGCCTTCTTGATCTTCACCAGCGTCCAGCGCCCGCGAAGCTTGTAGCCCTTCAGTTCGAAGAGGAGCTTTCCCTTCTCCAGGCCCTCCTTCCACGGTTCGAGCGGCACCCACTCGCCGCGATCCCAGACGATGATGCCGCCCGCTCCGTAGTTCCCCTCGGGGATGATGCCCTCGAAGTCCCCGTACTCGAGCGGGTGATCCTCGACGCGCACCGCGAGCCGCTTGTCGTTCGTGTCGTACGACGGGCCCTTGGGGACGGCCCACGACCGCAGCACGCCTTCCATTTCGATGCGCAGGTCCCAGTGCAGCCGCGTGGCGGCATGCTTGTGGACAACGAACAGCCGGCCTTCCGTCTCCGCGACACGGCCGACCGGTTCGGGCGATCGATCCGCCGATCGCTTCGCCCGGTAGGTACTCAGGCTGTCCGGAGTAGCTGCGCCCGGTTCAGCGGTCCTGGTTTCGTCCGCGTCCATGCTCCAAACTGACGCGCCGCACGGCGCGCCGGGAGGCGGTTACGAGCTCCGCAACGTGCCGACCGGATCGATCCTGGTCGCCTTCAACGCGGGGACGTAGCAGGCAGTCAGCGCCACGAGTGCGAGCAGCAGTGTAACGCTGCCGAAGGTCACCACATCGGTGGCGCTCACACCGAACAGCAGCGTGGTGTCGAGCGGAAGACTGATCAGCACTCGGGTCAGGGCCAGGCCTAGCAGGAGGCCCACGCCGAGGCCATAGCCCACGAGCTTCATGCCCTGGCCGACGACCATCCCGAGGATGTCCGGTCGCATGGCACCTAACGCCATCCGGATACCCATTTCACGCCGACGTTGCGCCACGGAATACGCCACGGTGCCGTACACGCCCAGGGCGGCGAGGAAGAGTGCCATGAGCCCGCACGCGCCCACCACGAAACCCAGCACCCGGAAGGGATAGAGCGCAACGCCGAACGACGCGGTGAGGGTCTGGACATCCGCCAGCGGCATGTCGGGGTCGAGCGCGCGGATGGCACTCCGGACCCCCGGGATGAACGTCGCGGGAGCCCCGGCGGTGTGGACCATCATCGTCACCCGCCGGGCATCCGACTGCAGCAACGGCATCGCGAAGAAAGGCCGGATCTCCCGTTGCAGCGACTGAAACGCGTTGTCGCGGACCACGCCGACGATCTCACACGACTGACGCTGTTGCCGTGAGCCGACGTACTTCCCCAGATGCCTCCCCAGCGGCGAAGCCGCTCCAGCGAAGTATCGCTGCGCGAAGGCCTCGTTGATGATGGCCACGCACGGGGCGCCGTCCCGATCGCGAGCATCGAAGTCGCGTCCCTGCACAACAGGAACGCGCATGCTGGTGAAGTACCCGGGGCCAACCACGTTGGCGTCGATGTGGAGATCGCCATCGGACCGGGGCGTATATCCCTCGATCTCGACGCTTCGCCGCGAACGCCCCATGAACCCACCCGGCAAACCATCGATGAGGCTCACCGCCTCCACCCCCGGCAGCGACGCGACGCGGTCATTGACCTCCTCGAAAAAGCGCTGCGCCCTCGCCTGGTCGTAGGCCACGTCATCGAGCGTCAGCGGCGCCACGACGATGTTTTCCGAGGCGAACCCGAGACGGGAGGGCCGCACGTTCTCGAGACTGCGCAACATCAGCCCCGCCCCGATGAGGAGGAGCAGGGAGAAGGCAACCTGCCCTACGACCAGCAGCCGGCGCGCACCCGACGTGCGAAACGCCCCTGCCACGGCAGATGCCTCGTCCTTCAACACTGACGCCACGTCCGACCGCGACGAGTTCATCGCCGGCGCGAGTCCGAAGAGCAGCCCCGTCACTGTCGCGAACCCGATCGTATAGGCCACCACCCGCCAGTCGAGCCGCACATCGGCCGCGATGCGAATACCTTCCGGCAGCGCGGGCATGAACGCCAGGACCGCATTGAGCGCCCACCAGGCGAGCACGACACCGGCAACGCCGGCGATCAGCGACAGCAGCACGCTTTCGGTGAGCAGTTGCCGGATGATCCGGCCCCGCCCCGCACCTAACGCCAGACGTACCGCGATCTCGCTCCGGCGTGTCACCCCTCGGGCAAACAGCATGCTGGCCAGGTTCATGCACGCAATCGCCAGTACCAGGTTCACCACCACGAACAGCACCGCCGCCAGCGCATACGCCGCGCTCCGCATTCCGGGGTGAACACGCGTTTCCCGCTCGGAAAGGACCGAGACGACGTGCTCCCGCACTCCGTCCTCCCGTTCATCGAGCCACTCCCCGGAATACTCGGCCTGCATCGCCTTGCTCAGCAGTGCAAAGCGTTTTCGCGCGTCATCGATGGTCGTGCCGGGCCTGAGGCGGCCCACCAGCGTGACCCATTTGCTTCCACGGCTGTTCAGCAACTGCTGACCCTGTGACGGATCCAGCACCGACGTCAGCATCGCCGGCACCCAGATCTCGCTCGCCCAGCCGCTCATCATGCCGGTGTACTCCGGCGGAGCGATGCCAATCACGGTCAGCTGCTGGTTGTTGATCCGGATCGGCTTCCCGATCACCGCCGGATCGGCGGCAAACCGTCGTTGCCACAGCCCATGGCCGATCACGACGACGGGATTGCGGTTCGGGACTTCGCCCTCCTCAGGCAGGAACATCCGCCCCCGCCAGGCACGCACGCCGAGCACGTCGAAGTAATTGCTGGAGACCGGTTCGCCCCAGACGAGTTCCACGTCGTCAGCACCGCCCAGCTTGAACTGCCAGCCAAGGCCGTATGCGGCAAGGCCTGAGAACACGTCGTTGCGGTCGCGAAAGTCGAGGTAGCTCGGATATGACAGCGTCTGATACGGCTGCTGACGATGCCCGGCATAGAGCTGCACGATCTGTTCGGGATGCGACAGGGCACGAGGTCGTAGCAGAAGCGCGTTCACGATGCTGAAGATGGCCGAGTTGGCGCCGATGCCCACCGCCAGCGAGAACACGGCGATGAACGTGAGGCCCCGGTTCTTCAGCAGGGTCCTGGCTCCATATCGCAGATCGGCAGGCATGTCGTGGAGCCAGCGAGGGCGCCGGCCTTCGCGCATCTCCTCGCGATACCGGGTCGCACCACCGAACCTGGCCAGTGCCCGTCGTCGGGCCTCGTCAGGCGGAACGCCTTCGGCAAGCAATCGCTCCGCCTCCATCTCCACGTGAAAGGCGAATTCCTCCTCCATCCGTCGCTCGGCTGACGAGGAGAATGCGTAGGAGCGAAGCCGGGCGGCCATTCCCTTGAGGCGGCTCATCAGG
>DAIUET010000082.1:0-11264 GCA_036845045.1 Gemmatimonadaceae bacterium
CCGGGCGAGTACGCTCCGCAATTCGGCGGCATGAATCACGCCCTGGGTACTCCCCGATATGATCGGGGTGAGTGCGGCGAAGGCGAACGACTGTCCGGATCTGTCAGGCATCGCTGACCCCCGCCCCCGCCTGCCCGGCCAGCACCGCGCCCACGGATACAGGCGTCTGAAGCCCCCGTTCTCCGATGTCCTCCGGCCGGACGGAACCGGGGAACAACAGCTCCTGCCAGTCCACGACATACGGATCGACCCCGGTGGAGCCGATGCAATTCTGGACGCTGGTCGTGAACGCGTGCCAGGCGCGCGCGAATTCGGCGGGCTCCATCGTCGCCGTCTTCTTCGCGAAGGCCTGCAATTCCGACTGCAGGTGCAGCGACTGGCGCACATCGCTGGCGGTGGCACCAGGGTATGCGCTGTAGTAGTACTCGCAATCCAGTTGGACGTGGCGGATGTAACCGAGGAAGGGCGTGATGGGCTGGGCGCCGGGGAATTGCTCCGACCAGCGCCAGATCATGTTCATCCCATCCGGGATGACCGCCGAGAACGCATCGATGTACTGCTGCCAGGTGCCGTTGAAGTTGGAGCAGAACATCAGGTAGTCGTATTTCGTGTCGTCCTTCGGCTGCTTCCCGCTCAGGCGCGGCCAGAAGTCATGCCTGACGATGGACCACCGCGCGAAATGAATGAACGACAGCTCGAGCAGTAGCTTCTGCGCCTTGACCAGGTGAATCCACGAGAACAGGCGCTGCACGATGCCGAGCGAGAAGATCGGCACCGACCAGAAGAAGAGCCGGACAAACGGCGTCTTCCAGCGCTTCATGGGCGTGAAGGCGGTGAAGGCGTAGGCCTTTCCTGCGACGTTCGACATCTGTCTCCGGTTGTGGTTCTGGACGTGTCGCAGATGCGAACAAGCCGCGGAGGCCTGTCACCCCTCGGGCCTTGCTACCGTGACGCCCCCATCCATATGGTGGTCGCCGACGGAGGAAGTCAATGTAAGCGGAATCCCTGCACCTCAGACCGCGGACCATGGATAGGGAAGGCCCGCGGCGGACTCGCGTCAGGCACGACCCACCGTCGGACCGACGCATCGCAAATCGCGTACCCCCAGTTGATTAGCTGCCGGGCGAGTATTCCTGGTCGCCTTGAGCCGTCCGGTGACCCGAGGGAGATTCCCCCGCACCGTTCAGTGCCACTCTCCCCCCACCCAGCCATCCGGTGTTGCCACTCGACAGGGCCGTATCCGCATCGGACGCGGTGTCCATCATCAGTTCGGGGATGCGCGTCTTCTCGCATGGGGCATCCGCAACACCGACGCCGCTCCTCGATGCGCTGGCCGCCAGGACGGACGTGGAGGGAGTCCGTCTCTACCATCTGCACACCGACGGACCGGCGCCCTGGTGCGAACCGTCGTGCGAGGGTCGTATCCGCTCCGTGTCGCTGTTCAACGGCCCGTCGATGCGGGAGCCGGTGGCGGAAGGGCGTGCCGACTTCGTCCCGATCTTTCTGTCCGACGTCCCTGGCCTCTTCCTGAGCGGCAACGTCCCCCTCGACGTCGCCATGGTCCAGCTGTCGCCACCGGACCGGCATGGGTACTGCTCGCTGGGCACGTCGGTCGACGCGGCGCGTGCGGCGGTCGACAGCGCCCGCTTCGTGATCGCCGAAATCAACGAACAGATGCCGAGGACGCACGGGAACAGCGCGGTGCCGCTGGATCGCGTCGACGCATTCGTCCACACCAACCGGCCGCTGATCGAACACCTGCCATCGGAGGAAACCGGGGTCGAGGCGCGCATCGGTGATCTGGTCGCGGGCCTGGTGGACAACGGCGTGACGCTCCAGATGGGCATTGGCGCCATACCCGACGCGGTCCTGGCGCGACTCGGTGACAAGCGGGACCTCGGCGTGCATACGCAGATGTTCTCGGACCGCCTGGTCGACCTGATCGCGACCGGGGCCGTCACCAATCGCCACAAGCAGGTCCATCCGGGGCGGACCGTCACGAGCTTCGTGATCGGCTCCCGGCGCCTCTTCGATTACGTGAACGACAACCCGATGGTCGAGTTTCATTCGTGCGACCGGACGAATGACACGGCGCTCATCGGCCGCAACCCGCGCGTCACCGCCGTCAACTCGGCGATCCAGATCGACCTCACCGGGCAGGTCTGCGCCGACTCGATCGGACACCGCATCTACTCCGGGATCGGCGGGCAGATGGACTTCATCCGGGGCGCGGCCCGGTCCCGCGGCGGCAAGCCGATCATCGCGCTGCCGTCCACCGCCGCACACGGAACGATTTCGCGCATCGTCTGGGAACTCGCGCCCGGCGCGGGCGTGGTGACGACACGCGGGCACGTGCACTGGGTCGTGACAGAGTACGGGGTCGTGAACCTGCACGGCCTCTCGATCCGTGAGCGGGCCGAAGCCCTCATCTCGATCGCCCACCCGGACTTCCGCGCCGAGCTGGCTCGTGACGCCCGGTTGATGGCCTGATCCGCCGTCCACGCCGGTGATCCCGTCGTAGCGGAATTCGTCCCCAGTCGGCTCCAACCCTCCGGCCAGGTCCGGTGTCTATATACATAGACTTGACAGGGGTAGACCTGACATGGGTAAAGACGACGGGAGCGCGCCCCTCCTGGCCGGCACGCTCGACCTCCTGATCCTCAAGACGCTCTCGGCCGGCGCCTTCCACGGGTACGGCATCGCGCAGCACATCAAGCGGCTGTCGAGGGATGCCCTTCGCGTCGAGGAAGGGTCACTGTATCCCGCCCTCCAGCGCATGCAGGTGAAGGGGTGGATCGCCTCCGAGTCGCGGAAGACGCCCACCGGCCGCGAGGCCCGCTACTACCGGCTGACCGCGGCCGGGCGAAAGCAGCTCGGGCAGGAAGAGGCGGACCTCAAGCGCTCCATCGCCGCGACCATGCGCGTGCTCAAGCTGTCCGACGCATGACGCCGCGCGAACTCGTCCTCCGCCTGGTGGCGTGGTTCCGTCGCGACCGGCTCGACGCCGATCTCTCCAACGAACTCGACGCGCACGCCGACCTGCTGGCGCGCGACTTCGAGCAGGAAGGCATGACTCCGGACGAAGCGCGGGCAGCCGCCCGCCGCCGGCTGGGCAACACGACCCGGCACCGCGAAGCCAGCCGTGATGCGTGGGGGTTCCCGTCCCTGGAATCGCTCGTCCAGGACGTGCGCTACGCCGTCCGCGGGCTCCGGCACGCCCCGGGTTTCACCCTCACGGTGGTACTCACGTTAGGCCTCGGCATCGGCGCGAATGCCGCCATGTTCGCGGTGCTCGACCGGCTCATGTTCCGGCCCTTCCCGTACCTGCGCGATCCGGCGTCCGTGCATCGCGTGTACGTCGAGACCACGATCACCCGGCGTAACACGAATTCGGTCATTCCCTACACGCGCTACCTGGACCTGACCGCCGGGGCCCGCTCGTTCTCGCAGCATGCCGCCGTTTCCGAATGGCGGCTGGCCGTGGGCGTCGGGCGGGAAACGAGGGTGCAGAAAGTCGCCGGGGTCACGGCCTCCTTCTTCACGCTGTTCGCCATGCAGCCTGCGCTTGGTCGCTTTTTCGGAGCGGCCGAAGACCAGACACCGATGGGATCCCTGGTCGCGGTCCTCAGCCACGAATACTGGCGGGCCGCGTTTGGTGGTGCAGACGTCCGCGGCAGAGTGCTTCGTGTCGGCTCGCTCGACTACGCGATCATCGGCGTGGCGCCGGAAGGTTTTGTCGGGACGGTCCAGGGCCGCCCGCCTCAGATCTTCATTCCGATCACCACGGTGCCCGCCAATCTCGACCCGTCCAACCGGACGACGTACTTCACCGCCTTCAACTGGGACTGGGTTGAAGTACTCGTCAGGCGGAAGCCGGGTGTATCCCGGGAAGCTGCCACGGTGGAGCTCACGACGTCCTATATCCAGAGCAGGAACCGGCAGCGCGAGACCAATCCGCGTGTCCTTCCCGACTCCGTTGCACATCCGCGAGCCATGGTCGCCGCCGTGCGGAGCGCGGCCGGGCCAGACCCCGGGCCCGAGGCCCGCATCCTGTTCTGGGTGACGGGCGTCGCGGCCATCGTGCTGCTCATTGCCTGCGCCAACGTCGCCAACCTCATGCTCGCCCGCGTGCTTCGTCGCCGGCGCGAGATCGCCGTCCGCCTGGCACTCGGCGTCCGGCGCAGTCGGTTGGCGGGGCAGTTCGTCATCGAAGCCCTGGTGCTCGCGGCACTCGGCATCGCTGCCGGGCTGCTGTTCGCGCAACTCGGCGGCTCAGCCATCCGCCAGCTGCTGCTCCCCGAAGGCTCGACGTTCAACCTCGGTACCGACTGGCGGACCATCCGCGTGGCCGGCGCCTGCGCGCTGGCCGCCGCGCTGCTCACGACCGCCGGCCCGGCGATCCTCGCCACGCGTTCTGACCTGACCTCTGAACTCAAGTCGGGAGCGCGGGGAGGAACGTACCGTCGATCACGCCTGCGCTCCGCGCTGCTGGTCACCCAGGGCGCGCTTTCCGTCGTGCTGCTGATTGGCGCGGGGCTCTTCGTTCGCAGCCTTCAGAAGGTGCTCGACATCCCCCTCGGCTACGACGCGAGCCGGATCGTCGAGGCGTATCCTGACTTTCGCGACCTCGATCCTGATAGCGCCTCCGAGGTGGCGCTCCTCCGTCGCCTGCTGGCCACGGCGAACGAGATTCCTGCGACGCGCGGCGCGGCGAGAATGAACACCCGGCTGTTCGCCTCGAACGTCGCCACCTTGCGCGTGCCCGGGATCGACTCGGTCGAGCAGCTCGGGCGGTTCAGTGTACAGGTCACGAGTCCCGAATACTTCGGCGTCATGCAGACCAGGATCATCCGTGGGCGTGCCTACGACAGGCGCGATGGCCCCGGTGCCGCACCGGTGGCGGTGGTGAGCGATGCCATGGCGCGCGCGCTGTGGCCCGGCCGTGATCCGATCGGCCAGTGCCTGGAGATCAGCTGGAGTGCAGCCGCCAGACCCGTTGCGCCCTGCACGGTGGTGATCGGCGTCGCCGAAGATGCCGCTTTCGGAAGCATCACTGACGAACAGCGATTCATGTACTACCTGAACGTCGATCAGATGGGCGCCGGCTGGGCGTCGCGGATAATCGTGCGTCTTGTGGCACGGCCGACTGCGGCTGAGCTGGAGCGCGTTCGCACGTCGCTGCAGGCGGCGATGCCCGGCAACGGGTTTGTCGTCGTGCGCCCGCTGCAGGAAGCGGTGGACGACCAGCGCCGCAGCTGGCGGTTGGGCGCCACGCTGTTCGTGGCGTTCGGCGGCCTGGCGCTTGTCGTCGCCGCAATCGGGTTATACGGCGTCATCACATATACGATTGCGCAACGAACCCACGAACTGGGCATGCGCATCGCCCTTGGCGCCCGGTCCAGTCACATCGTGCGCCTGGTCGTGAAGGAAGGCATGGAGTTCGCCGCGGCCGGGGCGGCGTTCGGACTGCTGATTGCCTTCATGGCGTCGCGCTGGATCGAGCCGCTGCTGTACAAGCAGTCGTCGCGCGATCCCATGGTGTATCTCGGAGTTGCCGCGATGATGATCCTGGTCGGCCTGGGGTCCAGCGCCATGCCCGCCTGGCGCGCCATTCGTGCCGATCCGAACCGGGCGCTCCGGGCGGACTAGTGCCTGGCGCGCTCGGCCGCACTCGTTGCACAGTCCGGCCATGGGCACTTCTCGACGTCAGGCGCGTCACTATTAGTTGTCAGTTCCCCGACCCAGGAGGCTTCATGCCGGGCAACTCGCACCGGGACATCGCCACCGATTTCCTGAAGCTCGCCGCGTCAGGCAGGGCTCGCGAAGCGTTCGAGCGCTACGTGGCGGCTGATTTCCGTCATCACAACGCCTGGTTCCCGGGCGACGGCCCCTCGCTGATGAGGGCCATGGATGAGAATGCGGCCCGGAATCCGGACAAGGAGCTCACGATCCACCGCGTCGTCGAAAGCGGCGACCAGGTCGCCACCTTTTCTCATGTCCGGCATGACAGGACCGAGCCCGGCGCGGCGGTGGTGCACTTCTTCCGGTTCGAGGGCGACCGGATCGCCGAGTTATGGGACGTCGGGCAGGAAGTGCCCGCCGACTCGCCCAACACGAACGGGATGTTCTGATCCGCTGCGCGCGGCCGCGGGCCGGAGGTCAGCGGGAGGCAACGACACCCCGCCCGATGGCGAGCCGCACCGCCGCGAAGGTGACCAGGCCCCACGCGAGCATTACGAGCAGCACGGCGCCGATCAGCATCGCCGGACGCTGGAGGACCGTCGCGAGCCGTGCGACCGGCTCCAGCACGTCCGACAGGGCCGCCAGGCGGTCGAGCGACCCGCGCAATGCTGCCACCTGCACCAGCGGGTCGCGAAGGTCAGCGACCGCGATGAGCGTGGGCTGGAGCCCCGCGACGCGCTCCAGCGATCCGCGCAGCGCTGCCACCGCTTCGAGCCGCGTGCCTAACGCGGCAACGCGCGCGAGCGGATCCATCAGGTCTCCCGCCGCATCCAGTCCGTCCCGGAGCGCGCCGACCCGGGTCAGCGGGTCGCGCAGGTCGGCCACCTGCTGGAGGGTGGGGCCCAGGCCACCCACGCTCGTCATGGGCGTCCGGAGCTCCGACACCACGCGGAGGGTGGTATCCAGTCCGGCGACCGCCTGCAGCGGCGCCTCGAGTCGTTGCAGTTCCTGCAAGGCAGGCAGCAGCGCCTCCGTGGCTTCGGTCGAGCGCCGCACCAGACGCGGCAACGAACAGGACGCGACAGCAACGAGCAACAGCGCCACGAATGCAGCTCGGAGCCGGTTCATCGAGGACCTCCGCCGGAAGGTGACATCGGACGACGACATTCGCGTCGATCACTACTCCCGATCTGCGCTCCGAGGCTCAATTGCGCCAGTGAACCACGGCGAGCGGCACGCCAACGCCCGTCGGTGGCATCCCTGGTGGCGCAAACGCAGGTCGACCGCCGGCGCGCGCGGGCCGGCAGAGACAAGATGTCTCCCGATGGGGATGTCGCAGTCCCCTCCGGTTCCCCGTCTTGCGACCGTTGCTTTGCCCCCTACCTTCTGTCCGTCCGTCATTCTCGACGATCGTCGAGGTCTCCCAGGAGGCATTTGTGACAGCTCGTTCAGCAATAGGCGCCGTACTTCTCAGCCTGATGGTCGCTTCAGCGGCCCAGGCGCAGCGTGGTTCCATCCGCGGGCGGGTTACGGAAGAAGGAAACGACCGCCCCATCCCTCAAACCCAGGTCGGCATAGTCGGATCGACGATCGGAGCGCTCACCGACGGTGACGGCCGTTATGTCCTGAATTCGGTAGCCCCCGGTCAGGTGACCGTCCGCGTCGTAAGGATCGGCTACGGGGGACAGAGCAAGACGGTAACAGTTGCCGCTGGCGAAACGGCGACCGTGGACTTCCAGTTGGCGTCGGTGGCCATGAAGCTGAACCCGATCGTCACGACGGCCACCGGCCAGCAGCGCCGGATCGAGGTCGGGAACGCGATCGCGCAGGTCAACGCGGTTGACATCGTGGAGACGCAGGCCGTCAGCCAGATGGCCGATCTCCTGGTGTCGAAGGCGGCTGGCGTCACCGTCTTCACGGGAGTGCAGACCGGCGCCGGCACGCGGATCCGCATCCGTGGCACGAGTTCCCTGTCGCTATCGAACAATCCGATCTTCATCATCGACGGCATCCGCGTCGAGGGAACCACGGGATCGTCCTCGGTGAGCGTCGGCGGAACCACTCCGGCACGGATCGGCGACATCAACCCCGAGGAAATCGCCTCCATCGAGGTCGTCCGTGGACCGTCGGCGTCCACCCTCTATGGCACCGACGCCGCCAACGGCGTCATCGTGATCACTACCAAGCGTGGCATGGTCGGGCGTCCGCAGTGGACGACCTACACCGAGCAGACCGCGATCACCGATCGGAACGAGTACCCCACGGCCTACTGGGGGTGGAGGACCGGAGCCACGGCCGGCACCACCTCGTCCCCGTCCAATACGGTGCAGTGCTTCCTGAGCCAGGTCGCTGCCAACATCTGCGTGCAGGACAGCGTCACCAGCTACAACCTGCATGACGATCCCGAGTCGACGCCGTACGGGACCGGCTATCGCAAGCAGTACGGCGCGCAGGTGAGCGGCGGCACCGAAACGCTGCGGTACTTCCTCCACGGCGAATACGAGGACGAAGACGGCGTCACCAAGGTGCCGGAGTTCGAGAAACGATATCTCGCCGCGCGGAACCTCAGGCTCTCCTCCCTGCAGGAGAGCCCGAACCACCTGACCCGCATGACGGGCCGGGCGAACATGAACATCTCGCTCACCCAGGAGGCGGACGTCGCGGTCAGCACCGGCTACATCACGTCCGACCTGCGCCTGCCCCAGAGCGATGACTCGGGCGTGTCCGGTATCGCCGCCAACGTCTATGGCGGTCCCGGATTCAAGTACAACCGCACGAGCGCTGGCGACACGCTCTATGGCTGGCGCTCCTTTACGCCGCGGGACATTTACCAGACCGAGACCAACCAGGCCATCGAGCGCTTTATCGGTTCGGGCAGCGCCAACTACCGGCCGCAGGACTGGCTCACGTTCCGCACCAACCTCGGCCTCGACCTGATCTACCGCGGCGACACCCAGCTGTGTCGCTTCGAGAATTGTCCGAACGTCGGCACGGACCGGCTGGGCTACAAGATCGATAACCGTAGCACCTTCTATTCCTACACGCTGACCACCAACGGCACCGCGACGCGGCGGCTCACCGACGACCTCGAGTCGAAGACGACGGCTGGCGTACAGATGGGCCGGATCCTGTTCAACCGCAACGGGGCACGAAGCGAGGTGCTGCCGCCGGGCGCGACGACGGTCACCGCGGGCGCCGTGGAGTTCGCCGACGAAACCACCAGCGAAAGCCGCACCCTCGGGGGCTTCCTCGAGCAGAACTTCTCCTACCGGGAGCGCCTGTTCGTCACGGGCGCGCTCCGGTCCGACCGGAACAGCGCGTTCGGCGCCGACTTCGAGACCGTGTTCTACCCGAAGTTCTCGGCGTCCTGGGTCGCCTCGGACGAGTCGTTCTTCCCGTCGATGGGCTGGCTGAATGAACTGCGCCTCCGGACAGCGTACGGTGCGTCGGGGGTCCAGCCCGGAACCACCGATGCCGTGCAGTTCTTCACGACCACGACCGTGCGCGGCGAGGCCGGGGAGCAGCCCGCCGTCGTGTTCAGCGCGTTAGGCAACCGCCAGCTCAAGCCCGAGCGGTCCACGGAACTGGAGCTCGGCTTCGACCTCACCGCGTTCGACAGCCGCGTCTCGGCCGAAGTCACGCGGTACGTGAAGTCGTCGAAGGACGCGCTCATCAGCCGGATCCTCCCGCCATCGCTGGGCACCGGCGCCACCCAGCGTTTCGAGAACCTTGGCCAGGTGCGGAACCAGGGGTGGGAGGCATTGATCAACGCACAGCTGATGCGTGGGACCAACCTGGGCTGGGAACTGACGATCAACGGCTCCGCCAATAGCAATGAGCTGCAGAGCCTGGGCGGCGTGCCGGAGATCATCGGTACCACGCAATCGCAGCGCGTTGGCTACCCGCTGTACGGCTGGTGGTCACGCGCCCTGCTCGGCTTCGAAGACAAGAACGGCAACGGGATCATCGAGTACAACGTGAACCGCGACCTCAGTGAGATTACCGTCTCGGACACCAATGTCTTCCTCGGCACGCCGCTCCCCAAACGAGAACTCGCGGTTGCCAGCACGTGGGACCTCTTCCAGCGGAGGCTGCGGCTCCAGGCCCTCGTGGACTACAAGGGCGGCCACCTGGTCTACAACAACACGGAGCGGATTCGTTGCGCCAGCCGGGCCAACTGCTCTGGTCTCATCAACCCGCAATCCTCGCTGTTCGAGCAGGCCCGGACCGTGATGGTGCGCGAGCACCCCAGCCGCTCGGTCTCCGGCTTCTTCGAGAAGGGCGACTTCTGGCGGTTCCGCGAACTGTCGGTGTCGTATGCAACCTCGCCGGAATTCGCGGGCCGGTTCTTCCGCGCCCGGAACATGACGCTCTCGGCCGCCATGCGGAACGTCGGCATCCT
Organism: Gemmatimonadaceae bacterium; assembly: GCA_036845045.1. Classification (GTDB taxonomy): domain Bacteria; phylum Gemmatimonadota; class Gemmatimonadetes; order Gemmatimonadales; family Gemmatimonadaceae; genus JABWBJ01. The sequence continues at coordinate 10,085 of DAIUET010000082.1, forward strand.
GTGGACGAAGTACACGGGCGTCGACCCCGAGGCATTCGGCACGACCGGCGATGCGCCATCGGAATTCCAGGCGTTCGGACCGCCCACGTACTTCTCCCTCCGCCTCAACCTCGTCTACTGAGATGCCCAGCATGCTCACCCATACCCTGCGACGGCTGGTTCGCGCGCGCTGGAGCCTCTCACTGATCGGGGCCGCGCTGACACTTTCCGCCTGTGAAACCAGTTCGTTCCTCGAGATCGAGGATCCCGACATCATCAACCCGAGCAACGTGCAGTCGGCGGCGGGCGCCAACGCCGTGCGCGTGGGCGCGCTGGGACGCCTGAACTCTGCCACCAGCGGCGCCGAGAGCTTTTTCCTGCTGGGTGGCCTTTTCACCGATGAATGGATCAACGGCGATTCCTTCATCGGCCGACAGGAAGTCGATCAGCGCGCGATCACGGTGCAGAATTCCTTCGTGACCGATGCCACCCGTGCCGTGCATCGCGCACGGCTGTCGGCCCAGCAGGCCATCGCGCTGCTGGAGGCCTTCAACCCGACCGCCCCGGGATGGCAGCCCGCCGAGATGTACTTCGTGCAGGCGTTCATTGAGAACCTCGCCGCCGAGCATTTCTGCAACGGGCTGGTGTTCAGCACCGTGGTGGATGGCGTCGAAGTCTACGGCTCACCGATCATGGTCGTGGAGGCATTCGAGCGCGCACTGGCGCATGCCGATTCCGGCCTGACGCTCGTCACCGGTACGACGAACGACGACAACCGCGTGCGGAACGCGCTCAAGGTCGTGCGCGGGCGGATCCTGATGAATCTCAATCGGCCGGCCGACGCCGCGACGTCGGTGACCGGCGTGCCGACGAACTTCGTCTACAACATGTTCCATGCGCAGACTGCCACCAGCAACCAGATGTGGAACCTCAACAACCTGGCGTGGCGCTACAGCGTCTCGGACAATGAAGGCACGAACGGGATCAACTTCGCCAGCGCGGCCGACCCCCGGCTGCCCGTGTGCGTTGGCGGAGACGCGGTCTGTCGCGCGAACGGCGTCACGCGCGCCACACGCGACGACCTGACGGCGCCGCTCAACGTGCAGCTGGTGTGGCCGCTCCGGGAAAGCCCCGTCGCGATCACCAGCGGTATCGAGGCGCGGATGATCGAGGCCGAAGCGAAGTTGCGCGCCCAGGATGC
>DAIUET010000083.1:0-11203 GCA_036845045.1 Gemmatimonadaceae bacterium
CAAAGATCAGCGCGTACACCAGCGGTTCCCGGATGTCGCGCTTCACCGCCATGTAGTAATGGATCATCCCGAGCACCACCGCCGGGAAGATGAGCCAGTGCAGCGCGTTCCAGCGCTTGTTGCCGAGGCGCTTGATCCACCCCTTCGTGGAAGTGATGGCGAGCGGAACGAGCAGCAGGAACCCCGCCATGCCTAACGTGATGTACAGCCGGTCGGAGACGTCCTCGACCAGCAGCGACCAGTTCAGCTCCGCGTCGAGCACGAAGTAGATGGTGAGGTGGCAGAAGATGTAGAAGAAGGCGATCAGGCCGAAAATGCGCCGGTAGCGGATGAGCCATCCCCAGCCCGTGACCTTGATGAGCGGGCTCACGGCCAGCGTCAGGACGAGGAACCGGATGTTCCACTCGCCCATGAAGTGCTCCATCTCCTTGACGGGATTGGCGCCGAGGAAGCGCGTGTCGCGCGTGAGGTCGGACCAGAGGGCGAAGCCGATCCAGGCGGCGGGGAGGAGGCTGACGGCAATGACGGGGTACTTCACCCATGCCGGTACCTTCAGGCGCCGCGCCCGTGGTACCGCTCGAGCGGAAGGCTGCGTACCGATCGCTGCGGGCTGCAGCTGCGAGCTGCCTGCTGGTGCCTGATTGTCAGTCACGGCTTGCTACGCGCTGATGGCTGATTGCCGATGCTGCGCGCTCCGTGCTGGTGCACCAGCACCAGCTACCTGCATCCGCAGCAGCACGCAGCGATCAGCACGCAGCCCTCGTCTCAGTAGAACTTCCGCAGGTCCATCCCCGAGTACAGGCTCGCCACCTGGTCACCATAACCGTTGAACATCAGCGTCGCCTTCTTCCGGATCGACCCGATCACCTGCTCGCGCGCCTGGCTCCAGCGGGGATGGTGCACCGTGGGGTTCACGTTGGCGTAGAAGCCGTATTCGTGCGGCGTCGCCTTGTTCCATGCGGTCGCGGGCTCCTTGTCGGTGAACCGGATCCGCACGATCGACTTGCACCCCTTGAACCCGTACTTCCAGGGCACCACGTGCCGCAGCGGCGCGCCGTTCTGGTTAGGCAGGTCCACCCCGTACACCCCCGTCACGAACAGCGCCAGCGGGTGCATCGCCTCGTCCAGCCGCAACCCTTCCACGTAGGGCCAGTCGAGCACCGGGAACCGCTGCCCCGGCATCTGCTTCGGGTCCAGCAGCGTCGTGAACTCCACGTACTTCGCCGACGGCAGCGGCTCCACCCTCTTGATCAAGTCCGCCATCGGGAAGCCGCGCCACGGCACCACCATCGACCAGGCCTCGACGCAGCGGTGGCGGTAAATGCGGTCCTCGAGCCTGTGCGGCTTGATGAAGTCCTCGAGCTGGTAGTCCGCCGGCTTCTTCACCATCCCGTCGACCTTCACGGTCCACGGCTTCACCCTGAAGTTGCGCGCGTTAGGCGCCGGGTCGTCCTTGGCCGTGCCGAACTCGTAGAAGTTGTTGTACGTCGTGACGTCCTCCCAGTCCGTCAGCTCACGACGCAACTCCTCCCCCATCGTGACGGCCCCCAGCTTCCCCGGCGCCTGCTGGGTCGCCGGCCCGCGCAGGCGCGCCATCGCCTCGGCCACCCGCGGCGCCGAAACCGTCGCCGCGGCGACGCCCAGCAGTCCCGCCTGACGCAGAAACTCGCGCCGATTCCTGTACACCGACTCGTCGGTAATCTCCGACGACGCGATCGCGTGTTTTGGGGTGACCCGAATGAGCATGCCGACTCCCTGCAGTGGTGGTCCCGGAACCTTCGAAGATATCGCCGAAGTACCGGTTTTGGTTCCCGCAGGAGGCCTCGAAGCCAGCTAGAGTGCTGGCCCGGCGATCAACAACCGGACGCCTCGACGCGTAAAGCGGCCCATCCGGCGTCTGACGTACGGCCGCGATTGGCCAGCGCACTCCAGAGGATCGCGTCGCGAATCTCGCGCTGGGTAGCCTCCACGATCGACGGATCCCAGGGTGCGCCAGTGAGTGCGCGCAAGCGCGCTGGACTGGCGTACGGGCGCTGCCTGGCGAATTCCGCCCACTCGCGCACGATTCCCCGCGCTCGCGACTCGGCGGCGTACTGCACCACCGCGCGCACCGTCCCGGCGTCGTCCGTACCAGCGAAGGACTCGACGAGGCACGTCCAGGAGCCGGTCGCCGCAGGGAGACGAGGACCCTCTTCGAAGGTCGTTGCATCCCAGGGCTGGAAGCCCGGTCGGGAGCCCAGGTTGATCCGCCCGAGCGGCGCCTCGAGCACACGGCGCACGGCTTCGTGGACCGTCAGCCGTCGCTCGGCGCCGAACAGCTCCGAGAACCAGAGACGAGTCGCTGAAGGAACGGACGTCAGGCCATCGAGCGCCCGCAGCGTCGCGCTTCCCCCATCCCGCGCGGCTTCCGGAGTGATGGCGGAGGCGTAACCGGTGAGTACGGGATCCTGCGCAGCGCTGAGGTGACCGTTGACCCGGCCTTCACGCGCCAGAGATGCGCTGACGAACCAGTCGACGTTCCGCGCCAGCACCTCGGTTGGCCTCGCGACCCCGGTCATCCTGGCCGCGACGCTGTCGGCTCGCGCGGCGCTCGCCATCTGCCGAAGCGCGCCGGCGAGCTTGTCGACGGACTGGCGGAGCGCATGGTCGGTACGATACCACCCAGTGCCGCCGTATTCCCGGCGCGCTGCCTGCCAGTCCAGGTCGTGGGCGAACTCGTGCGCCATCACGCCGCTGTGGCTCGTTGGCGGAAAGTAGATCGTGCGCCGGATGGGGTCATGCAGCGCAAGGGCGCGATCGCCTAACGGGCTGATGCCGAAATGCACGCGCAACCCGCGTGGGTCGAAGCCGGGCAGTACCCGCCGCATGTCCAGGAGGGCCGTTTCCAGGGTCCGCTGCAGGAACGGCCGCCACGAGCCGCGCGTCGCCGCGTCGTACGTCACCGCGACGCCAAATCGGGACTGCAGGTCACGCACCGTCGGCGCCGGCTCGCCCGCAAGCCAGGCCCGCTCCTGCGCAAACGGCCGAAGTGCCACGGCTGCCGTCAGGATCGTGGCGTCAGCCTCCGGGACCGCCGCCTTCGTTCGGGCCGTCAGCAGCGCGTACTCGGCCGCCAGGGTCTCTTCGTTGGAAATCCGTTCCACAAAGCGCACGCGCGCCTGCCGATCAGCGACGAGCCCCGCGTTCCGCAGCAGCCCGCCGTAGCCGCGCACCGCGACCATGACCGGCGCTTGCGGAGGCTGGTCACGACTCGTTGCCACCGTGGCCATGCGTTCCGGCAGGACGCTTCCGCGCCGCCGTTCGCTGCGCTGGCCATACACGATCCGCGCCGTTTCGGCAAACGGCTTGCTGGCCTGCGCCGCTTCCTCGATACGCGTGACGATCGCGGGCAACGCCGCCACCGCGTCACGCTCGGCGCGGGCAGACAGCGGCACGATGACGGGACGCTCGACCTCGAACTTGCGCATGCTGCGCCAGAGCTTGACCAGCGTGAGCCGGCTGATGCCATCGCGATCGGCGGCGGCGAATAGCGCGCGAGCGTCGCGCATGGAGAGGATCCGGTCACGGGACTGTGCCGCGGCGGCGGTGGCAATCTCCGGCGCCCGGCGCGTGACCACGCCCGACGCCGAGGCCAGTCGATAGGCCAGACGGATCGCGAGCTCGCCGACGCGGGGATCGGGATACGCCGACAGCACGCTGTCGATGATGGCCTGGTGTCGGGCTCCCAGTGTCGGCGCAGTACGAGTGTGAATGAGGTCGAGCGCCGCGGGCCTGGGCCAATAGGCGTCTCCCATCATGGTACGCGCCAGCATGCCCTCGGCGAGTTCGCCCGCCTTGACCGGCTGCAACGCGGGATCGCGTAAGGCCTGCTCGATCAGCCGGAACGGACTTCCCAGGCCGAGGCGCAACCGCTCCAGGTAAAGCGCGGCGACGGCCTCGGAGGAGGAAATATCGGACGGCCGCCGAACCGTCAGGCTCTTCTCGAGCGAGTCGGCGAAGGCGAGGCCGACGCCTGCATGCCGGATCAACTCTCGCTCACGGGTTTCGTTCGACTTCTGCGTGAGCAAGGCCCCGGTGCCCGCGATCACCAGAATCGCGAAAACCGTTCCCAGGGTCACACCGAGTCGCAAACCACGAAGTCGCATGTTTCTACCGACCGGCCTCTTCTTAATCTGCTCGTGGTACACCACATCCGCTGTTCTGATGTGCGAGCCACGCCGCCTCTAAGTCTTCCGACACTTCGACGCGCGCTTTCGTCACCGGAAACTGACTGCCCCGGGACAGCCTGGCGCCGCTTAGCTTCCTCCCATGCGAACCGGGATTTCCGGCGCGACATGACACGCGGGGTCTGGTCCCTGCGCCTCCTCGGAATGGTGATGGCCATTCCATTTTCCGCGCGCGCGCAGGAACCGACGTCGCACCTGGGCCTCTCAGCGCTTGCCGCGTTCGGCGTTCACGGCGGATTCGCACGACTCGAGCGCTCCAGCACCGGGCAGGAAGGTGGCTTGCTGGTTGATCTGGGCTGGCTCCGGGGCCGCTCCGTGCGGTTGCAAGGGGAAATCGCGTTTCAGCGAGCCACGCTGACGGAGTACCTGGAACTCGAGGACTCGACCTTTCACGGCGACTATTACGACCTCTCCGCCGGCGTTACGTCGGTCTGGCTAACCGCACCCTCGTCTCAGGTATCTCCCTATGTCCTCGCCGGCGTCGCCGTGCACGCCCTCTCCAGCACGTTCGGCAATGCGGAGCTTGACCGGCGGTACAACGCCAATCGATTCGGCAGTCATCTCGGCGCGGGTGTTCGATTCCGGCTTGGATCGTCGCGCCAGGCGCTCTTCGCCGAAGCGCGACGGATCATCGCTGATCAGGTCGACCGGACGGTTTTCCGGGTCGGAGCGCTCGTCCTGATGGGAGACCTGTACCAGCGAGCAACCGGGGTCGTTCGGTAGGGCGCGGACCGGAGGGCGGATGGCGGAAAAGGCGCACAGCCAACGCGTGACGGGAGCGGCGAAGAAAGCGGCGGGGCAAGGTACGCGCGATGTGGACGCCGAGGTGGCCCGCGCGCTGAAGTGGCTCGAGCGACACGGTTCGAAGAAGAACCGCGAGGGCATGGCCCGATATGGCATTGTCGCGAAGAAGGTCTTCGGCGTGTCGATGGGATCCATGCGGCCCCTCGCCCGGAAACTGGGACGGAGCCACGCCCTCTCGCAGGCGCTCTGGAAAACCGGCTGGTTCGAGGCGCGGATGCTCGCGTGCATGGTGGGTGAACCGGAGCGTGTCACGCCCGCGCAAATGGAACGGTGGGCAAAGGCCTTCGACAACTGGGCGATCTGCGATACGACCACCTTTGTCCTGTGGGACAAGTCGCCGTATGCGTGGCCCAAGGTCCGCGAATGGGCGCGGCGCGATGAGGAGTTCGTGAAGCGCGCCGCATTTGCGCTGCTGGCGGGCCTCACCGTCCACGACAAGGATGCGCCTGACGAGCGGTACCTCGAAGGCCTTCGGCTCATCGAACGAGGGGCGGACGACGGCCGGAACTACGTGAAGAAAGGCGTGAACTGGGCGCTCCGCTCGATCGGCAAGCGCAACTCCGCGCTGCACAGGAAAGCCGTCGCGCTCGCCCGCCGGCTTGCCACCTCGGGAAACCCGGCTGAGCGCTGGGTCGGGAAGGACGCGTTGCGTGAGCTCACGAGTGCTGCCGTCCAGCAGCGGCTGGCGAGGGCGCAGGACAGGAAGGCGCGGCGCAGCTCCCGATCGTCGACTGCCTAACGGCGTCGCAACGCTTCCTCGATCGCGGCGCGGACACCCTCGGAACCGCCCCAGTTGAGCATCTCCGCGTCGACGTGAGCCCCGGATTCAATGAGGAGGCGCGCCACGCCGGCGTGATCGGCATCCGGGTTGCCGCAGTTCACCGAACCGTGAGAACACCAGCTGAGCGGCGTGCCGTTGAAGGACGGTTCCCGGGCGTTTACGAGCGCGCGACCCGATGGGTAGCGGAGGATGGCTGAAACACACCCGACCGAGCCCTCCCACGCCGCGCAATGCAGCGCCGTGCCCCCTGTGGGACCGGAGACACTCGGAACCGCGGGATCGAAGCCGAGTTCGAGGAGCAGCTCCACGGCCGGGGTGTTGGCCGCCCAGGCCTCGTCCGTCAGGGCCCGCCGGTCGGCATCGCCCAGCGTCGCGACGAGTCCGGGATGGTCCCGGGCGATGGCCCTGGCTGCGTCCGCGTCTCCGGTATGGCAGGCGAGCAGCAGACGTTCGGCGGGACCCGCGAATCGCTCCATGAGTCGCAGCGTCTCCGTGCTGCCACGCGCGGCCGCCACCTGCATCGGCGAGCGGTTCGCGCCTAACGTCCACAGATAGATGTGGAAGCTGCTCGGCGGCTGCTCGCCGTACGCGCCCTGGCCCGTGCGCAGCCGGAGGGCGGCGGGATCGGCATCGAGGAGCCGGCGGGCGTGGTCGGTCCGTCCGAGCGCCGCGGCGAGGAAGATGTCGACCGAGGCGCCGCGATCCACGAGGTAGCGGGCCAGTTCGACGCGCGACCGGGCGGGGTTGTCGGCGTCGCCCGTCATCCACTCTGCCGGCGTGGAACGGTGGTCGACGTCCCGCGCGTCGATGTCAGCGCCGGCCGCAAGCAGCAGGTCGGCCACGGCGCGGGAGCGGGCGAAGTGGAGTGGCGTCTGGCCGTCGCCTCCTCGTTCATGCACGCGCGACGGATCGGCGTCGAGCAGCTGCGACAGGAGATCCAGCCGGTCGAGGTGTGCCGCTGCACAGGCATCGGGGACGGCGCCCGCGGCCAGCAGGCGTTCGCTGACCGACCCTTGTGCCGCGTGCAGGGGATGAAATCCGCCCGCCCACCAACTGCTCCTGCGATTCGGATCGGCGCCAAAGGCGAGCAGCGTTTCTACCAGCTCGACGTCTCCGCCGCCCGCCACTGCCACGAGAGCGGGAGAGTCGAACCCGAACAACGGCTCATTGATCGCGGCGCGCGCCGATGCGCTGCTCTCCAGCACCTGCCGGAGCAACGCCGGGTTCCGGGCGTGGACGGCGCGCCTGAAAAGCTCGGTGGGGTTCTCAGTCGCCTCTGTTTCCACGTGTCCCGTTCCGCGGCGTGATCGCCTGGTGCCGGCTGCGAACGGAAGTTGTGCGACGGATCACTGGTTGGTAACGCCCCTGTCGGCTGCGGTGGCCGCCCCCGAGATGGCCGAACGGGCCCGTGCCAGTGCCTGGAGCGCATTCCTCAACTCCTTCTCGCACTCCGCGGTGGTCGTCGCGTCCCGCGTGCCACACTCGGCGAAGCCCAGCACGACCTGTGCCTTCTCGACCGCGACGTCCGCTTCGCCCAGGCCCGGGACCTCGAATCCGCTCGCGACGACGGCGCCCGTCGTGATTATCGCCATGCCGAGCACCGTGCCGAAGGTGAGTCGCTCCAGCCGGCGCTGGATCATCCTGGTCAGGAATCCACGCATCAGGTCCTCTCCGTGGGTGGTCCGGTGCCCGTTCACCGCGCGAACATAACGAGCGGCTCGTTAGGAAGACCGGGCCCTGCGTCACACCGGGAGGGCCGACCATGACACCACGATATGGCTGAGGACGCCTAACGTGGGCGTTGCGCCGGCTGCGACGGATCCCCCGGACGGTACCGGACGACAGCCTGCGCATCCACGTCCCGCTGCGTGAATGCGACGAGCTTCAGGTTGCCACTGGCAAAGCGTTCCGCCTGGTCGGCGTGCCAGGGCGACGTCGAATCCGGACTCTGGCCATACGCCAGCACGGAATACGCCCGGGGAATGTCCGTGAACTCCACGGCCAGCACCCAGCCGTCCCCCCCGTTTGCCCTCAGTTTTCCGTCGGGGTCCGGCGTGAAGTTGAGGACCCGGAAGCAGCCTAACGCGCCACCGCATCCGCCTACGGGGACGTCCACGCCGCCACGCCGTACCCGGTGCACCTCACCCCAGGCGACGTCCCAGCGACCATACCGTCGCGCCGCTTCCGTGACGGCCCAGGCGAAGGCCTCCGCCGCCCTGGCCCGGTCGCTCAGCCCCACGGGGGTACGGGTCGGGTCGCTCGCCTGCCAGCGCCGCGCGTAACGCATCGAGTCCGGCAACCCTTGGGCGTACCGTTGCCACCAGACCTCGAAGAGCGCCCCGCCGCGACTCGGTGGCGCCGACGTGTTGTCCCATTTCTCGAGGAGCGTGAGCGCGGCCGCGACCTCGCCCACCGGCTGCGTGGCGCGAACCGCGGCGATGAGATCCGGCTTCACCCGGTCCGCCAGCAGCATCCGGTAGCTGTGCTTGAGGCGCACGACGTCCTCGAGCGACACCTTCCGTGTCCCGCTCACCAGCGACAGTCCGTGCTGGCTGCGCAGCGACAGCGATGGAGCCTCGAGGTTGGGATAGGGGTTGATCGTGTCGAGCGCCGCCCGCAGGTTCGTCCAGTGCGGGGAGCTGTTCTCGTTATGCACGTAGCCCCCCGGGGGATTGAGCACCTGGGGGAGCGAATCCCAGGGAACATACCGGGTCCAGACCTCCCGCGTCCCGCGGGCCGGCACCGCGGCGGAATCGCCGCCTGACGCGTGCGGAAGCAGCGGCAGCGCGGCGTTCCAGACGTAGAAGATGTTCCCGGCCCGGTCGGCGTAGGTGAAGTTCGACGTCATCCGGGCCCGCATGCGCATCGCGTCCTTCCATTCCGCCAGCGACGTCGCGCGCATCATCCGCAGGAACTGCTCGCCGGCGCGATAGTCGCCTTCGCCCGCGGTCTTGACGACGAAGATCTTCCCATTGGCGCGATGCACGACCGGGCCGATCGGCGTGACCCACTGCTCGCGTGTTTCCGTGAACAGGTTGTCCCCATCGCGGTAGGCGACCGTCGCGTATTCGCGTTTCAGCGGCAACGACGTGCCGTCGAACAGGTAATGGCCGGGCGCCGCGGAATCCGCATCGAGCGCATACAGCTCGTCGAGATCCTGGGCGTTGTTCGTCGTCGCGAAGCCGAGGTGACGGTTGAAGCCCCCGATGACGAGGAAGGGGCCGCCGATACGGAAATCGCCGTAGAAGTCGACGACGCCCGGTACGGTGAGATGCGCCTCGTAGTAACCTGCGTTCCATGCCAGGTGCGGATTGCGCAGCAGGATCGGGCGACCCGACCGGGTCCGGCTGGGAGCAAAGGCCCACGCGTTCGAGCCCACGTTATCGGCCAGCTGGTCCCTGTCTTCCGAGCGGCCCGGTTCCGCGCCCGTGCCTCGCGGCTGTTCGAGCCTGCGCTGGTAGCCCCGCAGCGCGCCGCCCGATGCGCCGCCGATGTCCTGCGCCGCGACGTCGTAACCGCTGAATCGCGGCATTCCGGGCGGAAACTCCTCCGGATGGAGCTCGACAAACCGGTTCAGCCCTTCGGCGAAACCCTCGTAGACGTCACGCGTCGCTTCGTCGAGCCGGTGATAGTTCTCCACCGCACGCTGCCGATCCCGCCAGGCGAAGAAATCGGACTCGATGCTGTCGCGGCCGAAAACGCGCGCCATCCCGCCACTCGCGCGGAGGATAGTCATGGCCGTACGCGGACCGTGGTCTTCCGACATCACCCAGGCGAGCCCGTAGGCGCCGGCCCGCAGGGTGGTGGCGCGAATGTGCGGCACGCCGTGCTCCGTCCGGATGATCTCGACTTCCCGCCAGAGTTCCTGGGCGCGCTGCGAAGCGGCAGGCACGCCCGAGGCGAGAAGGAGTGGCGAGGCGATGACGATGAAGCGACCGGGTGCTCTGCGCACGATCAACCTGCGAGGTAGGGGTGGGCTTCAGCCGGAATCTGGCGCCGGGAAAACGCGCCGCCAGTTCCACGGACCGAGGTGCGACAGGTCGGCTAAGGCCCGCCGTCTTCCTACCTGTCCTTGCGCAACTCGAGCGTCAGGTAGCCCTCGACAGTCAGGTTCAGCTCGTACGTGTAACGTCCGGGCCGAAGCAGCGGTTCGCCGACATAGTCGATCGGTTGAATCCGCAGTTCTTCGCCGGCGACTTCCACTTCGATATACGCATAGCGGTATGCCTTGGACACTCGGCGGTATCCGGTGGAGCGGTGCGCGGCGACAGGGCCGTAATTGACCTCGTCCTCGGGGAACGAGATTTCAACCCGCTCAAAATCGAACGCGCTGGCGTTGGCGACGCGCACCTCCACGTCGCCCCACAGCCCGAATGGGTTGGGACAGCCGAGTACCGCGAGCGCGAAGGCGAGGACGCAGCGCCTGGTCCAGTTCCGGTTGCGAATCACGGGTCACGCTCACTGTTCACCACACCGTCAGGGACAATCCTGTGCGTCCATCCCCCTGACGTTCCAGAAACCCTGGAGGTATGGCGCCAGACTCCTGGTCCTACCGTGGCAACGGCAGGACCAGAAAGCTCTGGGCGGGCCCGATCGGCGTGACCGTCGTGCCCACCATCCGTCCGATCGTCGCGGTGTAGGCGCCGTTAGGCACGCGCTGCCCGCCGCCGCCACGACCGCCACCCCGGCCCGCCGGTGCCGTACACGAGGGGACTGCAGGCTGGCCACCGGAGGTCGACGCACTGTCGGGTGTGCCGGCGCCCCGGCCTCCGGCACCACCGGCGGGTGACCCACCGCGCCCGGGCGTCGCGGGCGTGTCCGGCATGAGACTCCATGCGACCCGACGCAGACCCGGCGCCTTCTCGAGCTCACAGCGACGGACCTGCTGCCCCGCCTGATTCGCGATCGTCAGCACGAGTTTCGCGTCCGGCGGCAATGCCTCCCGGACGTTGTACGTGAATACCGCGCCGAACGGCGGATTTGCGACCTGGTAGTTGCCGGACAACGTGCCGATACCCGCGCTCCCCGCCGGACCCAGGCCTGTCAAGTTGAACGAGTAGGCGTGGCGGAGCGGGAAGAGACGCGCCTCCTCCGCCAGCGCCGCCGGCGTCACTTCACGCAGGGCGCTGTAGTCGTCGAGGATGTAGAACCCGCGGCCGAAGGTCGCGATCACCAGGTCCGTCTCCCGCTTCTGCACGTGCATGTCGCGGACCTGGATCGAGGGCAGGCCGCCATTCAGCGCCGTCCAGCCGGCGCCGCCATCGACGCTGACGAAAACACCGAACTCGGTGCCCGCAAAGAGCAGGTTTCCGTTCACGTGGTCCTGCACGATCGTCCAGACGTTATGCTTCGGCGGAAGATTCGCGCTGATGTTCGTCCAGGTCCGGCCACG
>DAIUET010000084.1:0-11173 GCA_036845045.1 Gemmatimonadaceae bacterium
TCGGCGATGGTCTTGTTGAAGTGGCCCGACCAGGCCGAGCCGACGATGTTTACCGAATCCACCTGCGTGCCGGTCATCAGCGCCGCGCCCTCGGCCATCTTCTTCGCTGCGTCGAACATCGCCATCGTGCGCGGATAGTCGCGTTCGCGGAGATAGAACCAGATCGACGCCGTCTGCGGGACCACGTTAGGCTGGTCGCCGCCGTCCGGGATGACGTAATGCGACCGTTGCGGCAGCTCCAGGTGCTCCCGCTTCATCTCCCAGGCCTGCGCCATCAGCATCACGGCGTCGAGCGCGGACTTTCCGCGCCACGGTGCGCCCGCCGAGTGCGCCGTCTGGCCGCGGAACTTGAAGATCACGGAGAGCAGGGCATTGGAGCCGGACTGCCCCCACGACACGCCCAGGTTGTTCCCGACGTGCGTGAACAGGTTGACGTCCGTGTCCTTGAAGATCCCGGCCCGGACGAAGTGCGCCTTGGTCGCCACCTGTTCCTCGGCCACGCCAGGCCACAGCAGCAGCGTCCCGGGAATGCGCTCGCGTTCCATGATCTCCTTCACCACCAGCGCCGCGGCGATGTTCACCGCCTGGCCGGAGTTATGCCCCTCGCCATGACCGGGCGCCATGGTCACGATCGCATCGCGGAAGCCTACGCCAGGTTTCTGGTTCGACTGCGGGATGCCGTCGATGTCCGAACCGAGTGCGATGACCGGTTTCCCGGAGCCGAACGTCGCGGTCCACGCGGTCGGAATCCCCGCGACCCCTCGCTCGATCCGGAACCCGTTCTGTTCGAGAAGGCCGGTGAGGTACTTCGACGTCTCGAATTCCTGCATCCCGAGCTCACCGAAGGAGAAGACCTGGTCGATGATCTCCTGCACGAGCTTGGCCCGCGCCTCGACCTTTGTGGCCGCTTCCGTTTTCAGGCGTTCGAGACGCGCGTCCTGGGCTTCGACCGATCCCGCGAAGACGCAGAGCGCCAGGGCTGCAATCCGGTTCATGGTCTTCATGGCTCTACCGTTTGGTGACGTGTGACTGGGTGACTCCGCACTTCAGGAAACTGCACTCTGGCCCGTCGGCCCGCGACCCGGCCCTACCACGGTTCGCGCACCTGCGACAGGATGTGTGCAGCCGGTGGAATCGGTGCAGCCTCGCCGCTGGATAAGCCGTTTTCCGAGAACCGGGCACGCGAGTCGGTTGTCGGTGGTGCCGCTGGAACCGGCGGGGGCCCTGCCGATTCTTCGACGACGGGTTCGGGGCTCTCTACCAGCGACACCGGCACGTTGGCGATCACCGGCTTGGACGATCGCGCAGGTTCCTGCCGCGCGATGGCGATGCGATCGCGGGCGCAGACGCAGCGGCACGCCGGGGCGAGGTCGACCAGAAGCGGTTCGTCGTGATGGAACTGAGTGACGACGTCGATCGTGATCGGTGCCGCGTCGACCACGCGCCGACCGGCGTGCGCCAGCAGCCAGTTGGTTTCGGGCACTCCGCCTGGAAGCGATGCATAACGAGCGCGCTCCATCGGCAACTGTCCGTCCAGGTGGCGGGGCTGCCGGGACATGTCGATCCCGGATTCCACGAGGCGCGTGAACAGCGTCTCGGGGAGGCAGTGGACGTCGATTTCCTGGTGACTGGCGCCGGGACACGCCCCCACGTACGTCACGTGCATGGGACGCGGGTGAAACGCCGCGCGCAGGTAGCGCGCCGTGGCCACCGGTGGTGAAACCGCCTGGATGACCGGCGTCTGGAACGGAGTTGTCGCGAGCTGGGCGCCGACCAGCGGGCAGATCGCCGCCACCGCGCTGCAACCGTTTTCGCTCCGCGCCAGGCGTTCGGCAACCTGTGTCGCGAGCAGTTCCTCTCCCCACGTCACCGGGGCGACGAAATCGAAGCCCGCGACCTGGCAGGCGCGCGTCAGTTGCACCGGATCGACCGGGCGGGCCGCCAGAAGGGCGTCAGATCCGAGGATCGCAACGAAAATCGGCCTGGCGTGATCGACGGACATCCCTTCGGCATCTCTGCAGGTGAACCCGTAACCTACGGCGCGTCACGTGCCGCGTCAGTGGCGCACCTGCAAAGCTGTCCCCCGCTGGCTACAATTGTCGCCATGGTCGATGTCGTCGCGCTCGCTGCTGAACTGCTCGCTATCGAATCCTCGTCCGGTAACGAGGGCCGGATCGTCGACTTCGTGTCCCGATGGCTGATTGCCCGGGGATGGAACGTGACCGTCCAGGAAGTCAGCGACCGTCGCGGGAATATCTGGGCATCGCGGACCGGCGGTGGCGTGACGCTTTCCACGCATCTCGACACGGTTCCGCCGTATGTGCCGCCCCGGCTCGACGGCGTTCGCCTGTATGGTCGCGGCGCTTCTGACGCCAAGGGTATTGCGGCGGCGATGCTGGTGGCGGCCGATGCGCTCGCCAGCCAGGGCGAGGACCGCGTCGACCTCCTGTTCGTCGTCGGCGAGGAGAAGAACTCCGACGGCGCTCGCGCCGCCAACCGGCTCCCCGCCACGAGCAAGTTCCTCGTCAATGGTGAGCCGACCGAGAGCAAACTGGCGAGCGGCGCCAAGGGTTCTCTGCGCGTCAAGCTGATCACCCGCGGAAAGGAAGCGCACTCGGCCTATCCGGAGCTCGGACGGTCGGCGATCGACCCGATGCTCGAGTTGCTTCCTGGCCTGAAGAACTTGAAGCTCCCTGGCGACGACCGGCTGGGGGAGGGAACCGTCAACATCGGCGTGATCCGGGGTGGAACAGAAGCCAACATCATCCCCGGGTCGTGCGAAGTGGAAATGATGTTCCGCCTGACCGGCGATGTGGCCGAGATCAAGAAGCTGGTCGAGCAATGGGTCGCGGGGCGTGCCGAGATTATCTGGGGATCGACCATCCCCGCACAGTTCTTTCACACGCTGCCTGGGTTCGAGACGGCTCCCATGTCGTACACGTCGGATATCCCGCTGCTGGACCGTTGGGGGACGCCGCTCCTGTTTGGCCCCGGCTCGATTCACGTGGCTCACACGGCGGAGGAGTTCATCGACGTCCACGAGCTGCGCGCCGCCGTGGACGCCTACCAGCGCATCGTGCGGAGCCTGCTGTCATGACGTCGCCATCTCCATCCGGGCGCCGCTGGCCGGTGGCGATTCTCGGCGCGACCGGTGCGGTCGGGCAGACGTTCATCCGCCAGCTCGCGGGACATCCCTGGTTCGAGATTGCGGAGCTGGCCGCGTCGGATCGATCGGCGGGGCGGAGCTATGCAGAAGCCTGCCGCTGGCTCGAGGGTACGCTGCCTGACGAGCTCGTGG
The DNA here is from genome assembly GCA_036845045.1 of Gemmatimonadaceae bacterium. Classification (GTDB taxonomy): domain Bacteria; phylum Gemmatimonadota; class Gemmatimonadetes; order Gemmatimonadales; family Gemmatimonadaceae; genus JABWBJ01. Next base: position 3,299 of record DAIUET010000084.1, read on the forward strand.
GACGCCTGGTGGTGCGGTGTGATCCGTCCGAGGTGAAGTCGCCACTCGTGTTCTCGGCGCTCGACAGCGGTGTCGCCGGGGAGGCCGAGCAGGCGTTCGCCCGCGCGGGACGGCTGGTCTTGAGCAACGCGAAGAACCATCGCATGGATGCCGACGTTCCGCTCGTCATTCCCGAGGTCAACGCGCCGCACCTGGCGCTTCTCGAGGCCCAGCGTCGCAATCGCGGCTGGACGGGCGGCATCGTCACCAACGCCAACTGCGCCGCGACGGTGGCGGCCATGGCGATGGCCCCATTGCATGAGCGCTTCGGGATTTCGAAAGCGATGGTCTTCACCATGCAGGCGGTGTCCGGGGCGGGATATCCAGGCGTGGCGTCGCTGGACATCCTCGGCAACGTGATCCCGTTCATCAACGAGGAAGAGCCCAAGGTCGAGCGCGAGCTGGGCAAGTTGCTGGGATCGTTTTCGGATGGCTCGGTACGCGCCGCGGCCATGCAGGTCAGCGCGCACACGAACCGGGTACCCACCGAGCACGGTCACCTCGTGTGCCTGTCGCTCGGCTTCGAGCGGCGCGTATCGCCTGACGAGGCCCTCGAAGCGATGTGCACGTGGCGCGGGCACGAGGAGGCAAGGGGGCTTCCGAGCGCCCCCGGGCTGCCGCTGGTCGTGACACGTGAACCGGACCGCCCGCAGACGCGGCGCGATGTCTGGGCGGGCCGTGGGATGACCGTCACCGCGGGTCGCATCCGGCCGGACGCGTTGTTCGACCTCAAGCTCGTGGCGCTGGGACACAACACCATTCGGGGTGCCGCCGGAGGCTCGGTCCTCAACGCGGAGCTGCTGGCCGCGCGTGGGCTTCTGCCCCCGGCATGATTGTCGCCAAGTTCGGCGGCACGTCGGTAGGTGACGCGGCGGCGATCGAGCGCGCCGCGGACATCATCCGTGACCGGATCCCCCGTCAGCCGCTGGTGGTGGTCTCCGCGTTAGGTGGCACGACCAACGCACTCATTGCGCTGGCCGAGCAGGCCGCATCCGGCCAGCTCATCCTGGCCATCCGCGGGGTCGAAGCCCTGCGCGAACGGCACCTGCAGGTCGCCGGGGAGCTGCTCGGCGACGATGCCGGTGCTACCGAGGTAGTCGGGGAACTGTCCGCGATGTTCGACGAGTTGGCCGCGCTCGCCGAGGCGCTGTCGGTGCTGGGGCATGCGACGACGCGAAGCATCGATGCCATCGCGTCCAAAGGCGAACTCCTGTCCTCGACCCTCGTCGTCGCGGCGTTCCGGAAGCGCGGCATCCCGGCCGAGCTCATCGATCCAGGTTCGGTGATGATCACGGGCGACCAGTTCGGGAAGGCCGAACCGAAGCCGGACCGCATCACGGAGCGCGCCGGACAGGTGATCCGGCCCCTCTTCGCGGCCGGCCGCGTACCCATCGTTGGCGGCTACGTCGGCGCGACGGAGCATGGCATCACCACCACGCTCGGTCGCGGCGGGAGCGACTACAGCGCGTCACTGTTAGGCGCCGCTCTCGGGGCGGAAGCCATCGAGATCTGGACCGACGTCGACGGCATGCTCACCGCCGACCCTCGCCTCGTGCCGGATGCCCTCGTGATTCAGCGGATCCGGTTCGACGAGGCGAGCGAGCTGGCGTCATTCGGCGCCAAGGTTCTTCATCCGAGCACCATCGCGCCTGCGGTACGGCTCGGCATCCCCGTGTCGATCCTCAACTCGCGCCAGCCCGGAGGCCGGGGCACACTCATCGCCTTCGATGCTCCGCGGCGGCCCGTGACCGCAATCGCCGGCAAGGAGGGGGTGACCGTGGTCAAGGTCCGATCGCCACGCATGCTGCTGGCGCACGGCTTCCTGGCTCGCATCTTCGAGATCTTCGACCGGCATCGCACGTCGGTTGACGTGGTGGCGACATCCGAGATCAGCGTCAGCCTGACGATCGATGATGCCCGGAACCTGGAGTCGCTCGTGGTGGACCTGTCGCAACTCGGCGACGTCTCGATAGAACGGAATCGCGGCATCGTTGCGCTGGTCGGGGCCGGGCTCGGCGCCGACAGCGTGGCCATGGCGCGCGCGCTGGGTGCGCTGAGGAACACCCGGGTGCACATGCTGTCGCTGAGCGCCAGCGGCATCAACCTCACCATGCTCGTCGATGCCGACCACGTGGCATCCGCCATCCGGCAGCTCCACGCGGAATTTTTTCCACCAGGAGTGACGGCGTCGTGAAGATCGCACTCATCGGCGACGGAAAGATGGCCCGTGCGATCGCACCACTGGCGATCGAGCGCGGTCATAGCATTGCGCGCACGGTTGGTGCGTCCGAGAACGTGGACGGGATGGGCATCTCTCGCGAGGCGCTTGGCAACCCCGATATCGCTATCGAGTTCACCGAGCCCTCGGCCGCTGCGGCGAACGTCCGGGCGTGCGCGCGGGCCGGGGTACCGGTGGTGGTGGGGACAACCGGCTGGTACGACCAGCTCGAGCCCGTGCAGGATGAAGTACGCCGGCTCGGCGGCACCATGTTCTGGGCGCCCAACTTCTCGTTGGGGGTAGCCGCGCTGACGACGGCGATCGAGGCCGTCAGTCGCGCGCTGCGCGGCGCCCCCGGGTTCGACGTCCACCTGATCGAGACGCACCACGCCGCGAAGAAGGATCGTCCGTCGGGCACGGCGGCAGCGCTGGGTCGCATCGCCGAGCGTGGCCTCGGTCGCGAAGTTCCCATAACGAGCGTCCGCACCGGCCATGTGCCGGGCACGCACGAGCTGGTGATCGACGCACCTTTCGAGCAGCTTCGGCTGGTACACGAGGCGCGGGATCGACGTGTGTTTGCCGACGGGGCAATCGTCGCCGCGGAATGGCTGATGGGCCGCAAGGGTGTGTTCACCATGAGGGACATGCTGCAACCGACGGAGGACCCGCGATGAACGGACGCACACTCACCGGCTGTGGAACCGCACTGGTCACGCCCTTCCGGCGGGACGGTCAGCTGGACGACGAAGCGCTACGCCAGTTCGTCGAGTGGCAGGTCGCGGAAGGAATCCACTTCGTCGTCCCGTGCGGGTCCACGGGCGAGGCGGCCACCATGACGCCGGCGGAGCACCGCCGTGTCGTCGAAATCACGGTCGAAGCGGTGGCGGGCCGCGTGCCCGTGGTGGCCGGCGCCGGCTCCAATGACACCGCGCGTGCCATCGCGATGTCGAAGGAAATGAAGGCGGCCGGCGCCACACACCTGCTGCATGTCTCGCCGATGTACAACAAGCCGCCGCAACGCGGCATCATCGCGCATTTCCGGGCAATTGCCGATGCTGTCGACCTGCCGATCGTGATTTACAATGTTCCGGGTCGGACCGGCAGCAACATCGAGGCGCGCACAACCCTCGAGCTTGCGAAGTCCACGGGTATCGTCGCGGTGAAGGAAGCATCCGGCAACATCGGACAGATCGCCGACATCATCCGTGACCGTCCCACCGGCTTCTCGGTGCTGTCGGGCGACGATGCGCTGACGCTACCCGTGATGGCGCTCGGCGGGGATGGCGTGATTTCCGTGACGAGCAACGCCACGCCGAGGTTGATGGCGCAGTTGTGCGATGCGTGCGCGGCCAATGACATGACCACTGCCCGGAACCTGCACCGCCGGCTGCAACCGTGGATGGCGGCCGCATTCGTGGAGCCCAATCCCATACCGGCCAAGGCGGCACTCGCCATGATGGGGAAGGTGGAGAACGTCCTGCGACTGCCGCTGGTTCCGTTGAGCGAGGTCAGCACGTCGGCGGTGCAGGCGGCGCTGCTGGCGGCTGGCGTAGAGGATATCTGATGACGCAGGAAGACGCCCGGGTACCGGCCGTCGGCAGCGATCCTCCCGACCTGGTGGCGAGGATCGAGGAACTGGCGGCGATTCCGGCAGGCGAGTCGCTCCCATCGGACGTGGAGCAAGTGGTCATTCGCGTGCTCGATGCACTCGAGTCGGGCGAAGTTCGCTCGGCGCGTCGTGACGAGACCGGAGCCTGGCGCGCGGTGCACTGGGTCAAACGCGGGATCCTGCTGGCCTTTCGCGCCGGCGCGGTGGTGGACATGACTCCACCAGGGGGAACGCTGCGGTACTTCGACAAGCACACCATTCCGCCGCGGCCACTCGACCTTTCCCACGGGGTGCGAGTCGTGCCCGGCGGCTCCTCGATCCGCCGCGGCGCGTACGTCGCTCCCGGCGTCGTCTGCATGCCACCCATGTGCGTGAATGCAGGCGCATGGGTCGGTACGGGGACGATGATCGACTCGCACGCGCTGGTTGGATCCTGCGCGCAGATCGGCGAGCGCGTGCACCTCTCGGCCGCGGCGCAGATCGGTGGCGTCCTCGAGCCGGTCAATGCCGCGCCGGTCATCATCGAGGACGACGTGGTGGTGGGTGGCAACTGTGGCGTCTACGAAGGGACGGTGGTCCGGACCCGCGCCGTACTCGCCGCCGGGACCGTACTGACGCGGGGCACTCCCGTCTTCGACCTCGTGAACGAGACGGTGCTTCGGGGATCTCCGGAATCGCCATTGGAGATCCCCGCCGGCGCAGTCGTGGTGCCGGGCGCGCGCGCGGTGACCACCGGGTGGGGCAAGGAGCTCGGCCTCGCCCTGCAGACGCCGGTCATCGTGAAGTATCGCGACGAACGTACCGACCTCTCCACCGCGCTCGAGTCGTGGCTCCGATGACGGTTGGTCGCGTGCGGCTCGTCGTCCGCGGCGAAGTGCGGGTGCCGGGTGACAAGTCGGTGTCCCACAGGGCGTTGATGTTCGGGTCGCTCGCCGAGGGTCGATCGATGGTGCGGGGGGTCCTGCAATCCGCCGACACGGAGTCGACGGCGGGTGCGTTGCGCACGTTAGGCTGGCCGGTTCCGCCGCTGGGCCCGGAGCTTGTCGTTGAAGGGAGCGGCCTCTCCCGTCTCCCGGCTCCCGTCTCCCGTCTCGATCTTGGCAACTCCGGCACCAGCACGCGCCTGTTGATGGGCATCATCGCGGGCTTCCCGGTCCAGTCGACATTGACCGGCGATGCCAGCCTGAGCCGCCGTCCCATGCGCCGCGTCGCAACGCCGCTGACCGAGATGGGCGCCCGCATCGACTTCGAGTCAGGCAAGGACGGACTTCCGCTCACCGTCCACGGCGGCAACCTGCATGCGCTCGACTGGAAACTCGACACTGCGAGCGCCCAGGTGAAAAGCGCGCTGCTCATGGCGGGGATTACGGGGCGGGTGGCCGTCATCATTCGCGAGCCCGCGCCGACACGGGATCACTCCGAGCGCATGCTTCGCGCACAGGGCGCCGCCATCGACGTGGGGGGTGGGATCATCGTCCTCGACCCGCCGGAACGGCTCGAGCCGCTCGACATCACCGTGCCGGGCGACCCGTCTTCGGCCGCGTTCTTCGCCTGCCTCGCGGCACTGGCCGACGCGGGGTCCATCACCATCCGGGACGTCGGCCTGAATCCGGGCCGCTGCGGCTTCATCGCGGTGCTGCGAAGAATGGGGGCACGGATCGACGTGGTGGATCGCAACGACGCCGGCCCGGAACCGTTAGGCGACATCACCGTCCGGCCGGTCCACCTGAGTGCCACGCGCATCGATGGCGACGAGGTGCCGTCGCTCATCGACGAACTGCCGGCGCTGGCCTGCGTGGCGGCCCGGGCCCACGGCGAAACCGTCATTTCCGGTGCGGCCGAGCTGCGGGTCAAGGAAAGCGACCGGATCGCCGCGGTGGTGGAGAACCTGCGGAACATCGGGGTGGACGTGGACGAGGCGCCCGACGGGATGCGGATCCGCGGGACCCGCGAGCCGCTGGTCGGGACCGTCCAGACGCATCGCGACCACCGCCTGGCGATGGCGTTTGGCGTGCTCGGCTCGTCGCCGCAGGCGGAGCTCCAGATCGACAACCCCGAGTGCGTGGCGGTTTCGTACCCGGATTTCTGGCGGGACCTGGCCCATGTCGCCGTCTGACGACGACACGTTCGCTGTTGTCGCGATCGACGGACCGGCGGCCTCGGGCAAGTCTTCCACTGCCGAGTGGGTCGCGCGCGAGCTGGGCTTCTGCCACGTTGACTCGGGAGCGCTGTATCGCGTGGCGACGGCCGCCGCGATCCGGACCGGCGTGCCGCCGGAGGAATGGACCCCTCGTCTGGTCCTCGAAGCGGCGAAAGCGGTCACATTGTCCCAGGTCGGGACGTCGATGGTGCCCCACCTCGATGGCGTGTCAGCGGAAGAGGAAATCCGCAGTCCCCTGGTAAATGGCGCGGTTCCCCGGGTCGCCCGTATGCAATCCGTGCGTACCTGGGTCAATGAACAGGTGCGGGCGGTGGCGGCGGAGCGGAACGTGGTCGTGGACGGCCGTGATATGGGGACCGCCGTCTTTCCCGACGCCGAGGTGAAGGTCTACCTCGTGGCCGACCCGTGGGAGCGGGCCAAGCGGCGCCTGGTGCAACACCTCAAGCGCCTTCCCACGGACGCCGAGATTGCCGCTGAAACCGATCGATTGGTACACCGCGACGCCGCCGACGCGACGCAGTCGGTCCAGGCCCGCGACGCGGTTCTGATCGACACCACGAGCCTGATGCAGTCGGAGCAGGTGGCCCGGATCGTGGCCCTGGCAAAAGCGGCCACGGGTACCTGATCCCTGCGATCCGGGTGCGGCGTTGAAGTAACTGCGCGACTCCGATAGGTTTACCGGTTCCCGCCGGATCGCACGGCACGCGGATCGAAGCAGCACCGCGTCCCATAGGCAGTTTTCTCGACTCGTGGCGAGACCTCCGCGAGAACCGCCACCAATGGCTGACGAAAGCAACACGACGACGATCGACGTCGTCGCCCGCCGCAAGGAGCAGAAGGCAGTCCTTCGCCCGCTCGCGAACCGGCGTCCCGAACTCTACGACGAAGACGAGTACACGTCCGCGGAATACGAGCGGATGATGGAACTCTATCAGGGCACGCTCGCCTCGATCGACGAGGGCGAGATCGTGAAGTCGAGGGTCCTCGAGATCCGCGACAACATGGTCGTGCTCGATATCGGCTTCAAATCCGAGGGCTCGATCCCGCTCGAGGAATTCAAGGACATGCCCGACCTCAAGCCGGGCGATGAGGTCGAGGTCCTGCTCGAGCATCTCGAGGACCAGGAAGGATCGGTCGTGCTTTCGAAGAAGAAGGCCGACTTCATGCGGGTCTGGGAGAAGATCCGCGTGTCGTACGAGACCGACCAGCCGGTATCGGGCACGCTGGTCAAGAAGATCAAGGGCGGCGTGGTGGTCGACCTCATGGGCGTCGACGCCTTCCTCCCCGGCTCGCAGATCGCGCTCCGCCGGGTCCCGAACATCGACGACCTGCTCGGCCAGAAGTTCGAGTTCAAGATCATCAAGCTCAACAAGCGCCGCCGGAACATCGTGGTGTCGCGCCGCGTGATCCTCGAGGCCGAACGCGCCGGGAAGCGCGAGAAGCTGATGAAGGAGCTGCAGAAGGACCAGGTGCGGAAGGGTGTCGTCAAGAACATCACCGACTTCGGCGCCTTCATCGACCTGGGCGGCGTGGACGGCCTGCTCCACATCACCGACATGTCGTGGGGCCGTATCTCGCACCCCAGCGAAATGGTGCAGATCGGGCTGGAACTGGACGTCAAGGTGCTGGACATCGACTGGGACCGCGAGCGGATCTCGTTAGGCCTCAAGCAACTCCAGCCGTATCCGTGGAAGGACGTCATCGAGAAGTACCCGGTCGGCACGCGCGTCGCCGGCAAGGTGGTCTCGATCACCAATTATGGCGCGTTCATCGAGCTCGAGCCGGGGATCGAGGGCCTGGTGCATATCAGCGAAATGAGCTGGACGCGCAACGTGCGCCACCCGTCCA
>DAIUET010000085.1:0-6025 GCA_036845045.1 Gemmatimonadaceae bacterium
AGATCGGGAACGGCCAGAAGGGCGCCGGTGTCACGCCGAGCCTGGCCACAGTGAAGAACGAACGATTCAAGGCAGTGTCGGCGGGAGCGCAGCACGCCTGCGCGCTAAACCTGGGAGGCAGGGCCTATTGCTGGGGTTCCGATTCCGCCGGCCAGTTGGGTGACGTCCGGCGGATCAACAGCTCCACGCCGATTCCGGTGTCGGACAGCACCATCCAGTTCACAGATATATCGGCCGGTGACTGGCACACGTGCGGGATCACGGCCGCCGGCACTGCGTACTGCTGGGGCCGAGGGGCCGACGGGCAATTGGGGAATGGCGGCACGAGCCGGCAGGAAACACCCACGCTTGTCAGCGGCGGTCACTCTTTCGTCGCGATCAGTGCCGGCGGAGCGCACACCTGCGCCGTCGCAACGTCAGGCAGCATGTACTGCTGGGGGTCGAACACCCACGGGCAGATTGGCAACGGAACGATCGGCACGCTGCAACTCGCCCCGGCGCAGGTGAGCGGTGGTGGGTACACGGCAGTCGCTGCCGGTTTCAACCACTCCTGCGGTATCAGCGGGGGCCAGGTCCGCTGCTGGGGCGGAAGCGAGTCTGGTGAAGCGGGAACGACATCGAACACGGTGGCCTCTCCCATAACGGTCGCGGGACTACAAGCGGTGTCCATTTCGGCGGGTTTCGACCACACCTGCGCGATGAGTACCGATGGCAAGGCATGGTGCTGGGGATCGAACCGCTGGGGCGCGCTGGGGAACGAGTTCCAGGCGGCGATTCGGGCAACTCCACAGCTGGTGGCCACGCCCCGATAGCAGCCTAACGCGCCCTCCCGTCGTAAGGGGTTTCGGCGGGAGGGCGATCGGGCCTTCCGGGCACAACTGCGCCGGAACCGGACTCCCGTTTCCGCGCGACGTCGTTCATCGTCAGGAGACGATGGGGACGCCATTCCGGTGGTCCGGCCTGCGCGGCGCGGCGGTGACATGCCTCATGTCGCTGGTCGCCTGCGTGCGCGCGCCGGTGTCCACGGAACCACAACCCTCGACGGTCGTCTCCGAGCCGGTGAGGGCGAGCCTCCGTCCCGAGGCGGCGCTGGCCGCCAAGGGCCTCATCATCCCGGTGAAGGGGGTGGACCCCTCCCGGGTCCGCGACTCGTACAGCGCGGCGCGTGGGGGCCGTACGCACGATGCCGTGGACATCATGGCGCCGCGGGGCACTCCGGTAATTGCCGCAGACTCGGGGACCATCTTCCGTCTGAGGCAGAATGCGGCCGGTGGCATCACGATCTATCAGCTCGATCCCGATGAGCGGTTCGTCTACTACTACGCCCACCTCGATCGCTACGAGAGCGGCCTGGCCGAGGGGATGAAGGTCCGCCAGGGAGACGTCCTGGGATTTGTCGGCACCACGGGCAACGCACCGAAGGACCTCCCACATTTGCACTTCCAGGTGATGTTGTACCGGGGGCGCGGACAGTACTGGGGCGGTGATCCCATCAACCCGCACCCTTTCCTGACCCGTTCGGAACGGAAGCAGTGACGATGCGCGGGAAGGACCGGGCGGTGTTACGCGCCGAAGCGCACCACCTGCGCGCGACGGTTCACGTGGGGCATCACGGCATCACGGACACGCTGCTGCAGTCGCTGGATGAAGCGCTGGCGGCGAACGAGCTGGTGAAGGTGCAGGTGGAGCGGAACGCGCCGATGCCGGTGAAGGAGCTGGCGGGGGCGCTGGCCGAGCAGGTCGGCGCGGAGGTCATCCAGGTGATCGGCCGGAAAACGACGCTCTATCGGCATAATCCGGAGCTTCACTGACGGATGTGGGATGTGGGATGTGGGAGGAAACGGATAAAGCCGGATTCCAATCCCGACGTCACTCACATCCCACCTCCCACCTCCGCGAACGCGTCGAGCACGCGCCAGGGAGTAAGCGGGAGTCCGTTGATCGGGCCCCCCAGCGCATCGGCCACCGCATTCGCGATCGCGGGCGCGGTGGGGATGATCGGCGGTTCGGCGAGTCCCCGGGAGCCGACGGGGTTGGCGACGGTATCCACGGCCTCGAGGCAAGTGGCGTCGATGTCCGGCATGTCGGCCATGGTGGGGATCTTGTACTCGTGCAGTCCGGTGTTGAGCGGCAGGCCGAGTCGCTCGTCGATGACGCGCTCCTCGAAGAGCGCGAGCCCGATCCCCTGGATGATCCCGCCCTCCAGCTGACTGCGCGCCAGGAGCGGGTTGAGGACGCGCCCGACGTCGTGCACGGCAGTCAGGCGGATGACCCGGACCACGCCGGTCCACGAGTCCACCTCCACCTCCGCGAACTGGGCGCCGAAGGTCATGAGGCCGACTCCCTTCTCGTTAGGTCCGCGCGAGCCGTTCCCGGTGATGGTCACGTCGCCCAGTTGGCGGGTGACGTCACCGATCGGCACGGGCGTGGCGCCGGTGCAGGGGATGATCATGCCGTTCCGGACGTCCAGCTTGTCGATGGGGACGCCGAGGATCTCCGACGCGGCCTCGAGGAGGCGCTCCCGGGCCTCCTCGGCGGCCATCCGGACCGCCGGCGCCACCGACGGGGTGGTCATCGAGCCCCACGAGTTGCCGGTGTACGGAGTCCGCTCGGTGTCGCCGAGGATGACGCGGACGTCGGCGACGCGCGCGCCTAACGCTTCAGCCGCGACCTGGGCGAAGATGGTGCGCGCCCCGGTGCCAAGGTCCTGCGTGCCGGTGAGGACATCGATGGATCCGTCGGGGTGGATGCGGAGGGTCGCGTAGGCGGGAGGGCCGCCGCCGGCGGGCCAGATCTGCGCGGCGAGCCCGGAGCCGCGGCGGAAGCGACTCGCGGGGGCCCCCCCCGCTGGGACGTTGCTGCCAAATCCCGGCTCCGGCATAACCGCCGCACTGCGACCCCCATCATCGGAACGCGTACCTCGCCGGCTCCACCCGAATCGCCGCGCCCCCTCCTCCAGGCAACGCGCCAGGTCTCCGCCCGAGTACGGGCGCGACTTCTCCTGGTCGTGGTCCGCCCGGTTCAGCAGGCGCAGCGCGAGGGGATCCATCCCGAGCCGGCGCGCCAGCTCGTCCATCGACCGCTCGAGCGCAAACGCGCCCTCGGTATGCCCCGGCCCCCGGAACGCCGCCATCGCCTGCGTGTTGGTGTACGCGAAGGTCTCGGTCGTGCGCACGTTGGGGCAGGCGTACAGCTCGTGGAAGATCTTCGCGGTCGAGGCCTCCCAGCCGGAGATCCCCTGGTCGACCAGGGCCTCGACGACGATAGCCGTTAGGCGGCCGTCCTGGCGCGCGCCTAACGTGACGTCGATCGTGGCCGGGGCGCGGTGGCCCGTGTCCGACTGTTCCGCCCCCCGATCCAGCACGCAGCGCACCGGTCGTCCCGTCCGCCGGGCGAGGATCGCCGCCGCCCAGGTGTGGGCCCCGGCGTGGTTCTTCGCCCCGAACCCGCCACCCATGTGCTCCATGACGACGCGGACCCTGGACCGGGGCACGCCCAGCCCGGCCGCCACCTCGTCGCGCACCGCGTAGATCCCCTGCGTTCCCTCGTGAATCGTCAGGTGGTCACCGTGCCACTCGGCCAGCGCTCCGTGCGGCTCCATCGCCGTGTGCAACGCGCTGGACGTGGTGTAACGGTCGCGCACGATCACGTCGGCCTCGGCGAGCCCGCGCTCCGCGTCACCGCGGCTGCAGATGTCGGGTGAGGACCGTGAGACGTTCCCGCCCTTCGGCCGGACAGGTGGCGCATCCGGCGCGATGGACTGCGACGCGGTGATCGCGAACGGCGCCCGCTCGTACTCGATGCGGACTGCCCGCGCCGCGGCCCGAGCCAGACCGAGCGATTCGGCGCAGACGCAGGCCAGGGGTTGACGGGCGTAGCTGATCACGGGATCGAGGAAGCGCACGCCCCCCGCGCGGATCGGCTTCCCCTCGTGCGGGAGGTCGTCGAAGACAATGGCATCGACGAAGCCGGGGACGCGGCGTGCGCCCTCGAGGTCGATCTTCGTCGCCCGGCCGCGTGGGATGGCCGACCGCACGAGGACGGCGTGCAGCAGGCCGGCCGCCGTCCGATCCGAGGTATACACCGCCGATCCACTCACTTTTTCCGCTGCATCAACCCTGGGGAGCGGCTTGCCGACGGCGTCGAATTGCCTGTCGGCACCCCATGGCGTGAGCGTGCGATCGGGTATTTCGACGACCTTCGTTTCCTCGCGCCCCTCGACCTCGATGGTCGTGATGATGAACCGGCGCTCCTTCCCGGCGGTCATGGTGACGCGACCTGCCCCGAGACGTCGCGAATGGCCTGGGCGATGCGTGGATACGTGCCGCAACGACAGAGGTTGCCGCTCATGGCGCGACGGATCGCCGACTCGTCAGGCACGGGGTTCGCGGCCAGCAGTGCCACCGCCGCCATGACCTGGCCCGGCGTGCAGAAACCGCACTGTACGGCGTCGTTCTCGATGAAGGCGCGCTGCACCGGATGGAGCTCGCCCGGTCTCGACAGGCCCTCGATGGTGGTGACGTTGGATCCGGCACAGGCGTTCGTAATCGTCAGGCAGGAGTACACGACGCGACCGTCGAGGAGCACCGTACAGGATCCGCACTCCCCGCGACCGCACGACAGCTTGGTGCCGGTGAGGTGGAGTTGTCCCCGCAGCGTCTCGGCCAGTGACTCCACGGCAGTCGGAGTGACGTCGACTTCCTTTCCGTTCACGGTGAAGCGCATGGGCGTGAGATAGGGGGCAGCATGGACAGTGTCCAGAGAAACAAAGCATGCTGATTGCTGATTGCTGATTGCTGCGTGCTGGGCTGAGTGCTGAGTGCTGCGAGCTGGTGCTTAGTGCTGGTGCTGGTGCTGGTGCTGGTGCTGAGTGCTGGTGCTGAGTGCTGGTGCTGAGTGCTGGGGCTGGACCAGCCCCGGCACACCGCACTGTAACGCGCGCGCGGATAGCCGCATCCGCCATCTCGCCGCCTTCACGCCTCAACGCCGGACCCCTATTATTCATCCTCCGCCAAACAGAACCATTCCAGTCACTTATGCCGTACGTCATCACCGAAGCCTGCATCGGCGTCAAGGACAAGTCGTGCGTCGACGTCTGTCCGGTCGACTGCATCTACGAAGGCGAGCAGATGCTCTACATCCACCCGGATGAGTGCATCGACTGCGGCGCCTGCGAGCCGGAGTGCCCGGTGACGGCGATCTTTCCGGAAGAGGACGTTCCGGGGAACCTCAAGCAGTACATCGAGGTGAATCGCGAGGTGTTCCAGAGCGAGAACCCGCCCGGCAGGCCAACGAAGTAATCCCTCCTGCGCCCGCTCGTCGTCACGCTCGATTACTGGGACACGATCTACCAGGCGATATCGACGCCCGACCGTGTCCGCCGCCGCCACGATTCGCTGCAGGCGATGCTGCGGCGTCTCGGAACCGAAGTCCCGGCGGATGAGTTCCTCCGCCTCTACAAGGCGTCGGCCCGGGAAGCCGATCGCTGGTGGCGCGACGAACATCGAGGCTACACCACGGCCGATCGGATCCGCTGGCTGCTCGGTCAACTCGCCATCGAGCGACCGGAGCACTGCGAGCACATCGCGCAGGCAGTCGAGGAGATCGATGCAACCCTGACGGCCGTCCCGCCGCCGCTGCTCGACGGAGCGGCGGCGGGAATCCGTACCCTCGCGTCGCACTTCAGGCTGGCGATCATCTCCGACACGGGGTTCGCGTCAGGGCGCGCCCAGGACCGCCTGCTGGAGCAGGACGGACTCCTGGAGTTTTTCTCGGCGACGATCTATTCCGTCGATGTGGGTCACGCCAAGCCCAGGCCAGAGCCTTTCCTCCGCGCGCTGGAAGTACTGGGTGTCGACCCGCAGGACGCCGTTCACGTGGGCGACATCGAGCGGACGGACGTCGCCGGTTCACTGGCGGTGGGCATGCGCGCGATCAGGCTGGATCAGGCGCGGCCCGGCGATTCATCGGAGGCGGAACTCGTTGCGACCAGCTTCGCGGAAGTCGTCGAGTACCTGATCGCTGG
>DAIUET010000085.1:6125-10966 GCA_036845045.1 Gemmatimonadaceae bacterium
AGTACCTGATCGCTGGTTAGGCCCTCGCCGACAGGATTCGTCGATATCAGGAACGGATGTCGAATCATGCCAGCACCAGCACCCAGCACCCAGCACCAGCACCAGCACCAGCACCAGCAACCAGCAACCAGCACTCAGCGCAGCAACCAGCAATCAGCAATCAGCAAGCAGCTCTACTCGAGCATCAACGTAGCCAGGAATTCCGACACGACGTGGTTGAACGCGGCCGGCCGCTCGAGATTCGTGAGGTGCCCGGCCCCGGTGATCACCTCGAGTGAGCTGCCGCGGATGGCAGCCTGCATCGACCGCACGTCTTCGATCGGGATGATCGTGTCCTCGTCACCCGTCACCACCAGTGTCGGCACGTCGATCGTACGAAGCGTGTCGGTGGAATCCGGCCGATCGATCATCGCCTGCAGCGCGCCGATCACACCGTCCACTGGCGCCGACGAGATCATGCCATGGACCGTGCTTACAATCTCCGGTCGCCTGGCGCGCGTGGTCTTGCCGAGCATACCCGTCAGCACGGCATCAGCAATGGCGTTGCTCCCCTGCGTGCGCGCGAGCGCCATCTGGCTCCGGCGACGCTCCTTCGCTTCGTCACCGTCGGCCCCGGCGCGCGTATTGGCCAGGACCAGGGCCCGGATCCGCTTCGCGTGGCGCCGCCACATGGCGAAGGCGATGTATCCTCCCATCGACAGGCCGGCGACAACGGCCCGCTCGACGTGCAGCATGTCCAGGAATCCGACCAGGTCGTCGGCGTACTGGTCCATGCTGTAGGGCGGGTCGACGGTGGTCTCACCGAAGCCGCGCAAGTCGACCGCCAGCACGCGCGCCTGCGCCGTCATACCCTGCAGCTGCGGCGTCCAGAGGGTCCGGTCGTGCGGAAATCCGTGGATGAACAGGATCGGGACGCCGGTGCCGCCGTCGTCGTAGCCGATCTCCATACCGTCCAGCAGGACAATCATGTGGCCTCTCGAGGAGTGGAGTGCCTAACCGGAACTCGGCTGACCGATGACACCGCGTCTTCGCGATGCGCCGGGACCGGCACGAGCCCTGGAGCCGTGACGAACCGCGCTGCGACGTGCACAGCCCCGGTCAACGGCTCGAGGCCTGAGCCACCAGCACTCGCCATCGGCGCCGGTCCCGCCAACATGCTCTGCCTGCCGGCTACCTGCTAGATTCCCTGCCTTCGCCGACCGCTTCATTCCCACCAGCTACTCCATCCGCTCCGTGCCGGGATCCCCGGAGTCCAACGGACCGCTCTACATCGATTCGCCCGAGGCCGCGGAGCGTTTCCTGGCTTCGATAGCCGGAGCGCGAGCCCTCGCCCTCGACACCGAAGGCGCGAGCTTCCACCGGTACGTCGACCGGATCTACCTCCTGCAGCTCTCGACCGAACGCAAACACGCCATCATCGATCCGCTGAAGGTCGAGTCGCCACCCGCACTCGGCAAGCTTCTCGAGTCGCGCGACGTGGAGGTCGTCTTCCACGACGCCGATTACGACCTCAGGCTCCTGCACCAGGACTACGGCTGGCGCGTCACGAACATCTTCGACACCCGCGTCGCCGCCCAGCTGCTCGGGATCAAGGCGTTCGGGCTGGCCGCGCTCCTCGAGAGCTTCTTCGGCGTGCGCCTCGACAAGAAGCACCAGCGCGCCGATTGGTCGATGCGACCGCTCCCCGGGGACATGCTCGCGTATGCGGCCCAGGACACGATGCACCTGCTCCAGCTCCGCCAGCGCCTGGCCGATGCCCTCGACAGGAAGGGGCGACTGCACTGGGCGCAGGAGGAGTTCGATCGCCTGGAGGGCACCAGGTGGGACGACGCCGGCGAGGACCTCAGCTTCCTCCGCATCAAGGGCGCTCGCGACATCTCACGCCGCGAGCTGGCGATCCTGCGCGAGCTGGTGGCGTGGCGGGACACGGTCGCCCAGGAACTCGACCGGAGCACGTTCCGCGTAGCCGGCAATGAGGTCCTGCTGGCGATCGCGCGCGACGCGCCGGCCACTTTGGCGTCGATTGAGGCGACCAAGGGCCTGTCTCGCAGTGTCGTGGCCCGGCACGGCCGCGCGATCCTCGACGCGGTGGCGCGCGGCAAGGCGGTGCCGGAAGCAGACCTTCCGAAGTTTCCGCGCGGCCCGCGCTGGGCACGCGATCCGGACTTCGACGATCGTGCCGCTGCGCTCAAGTCGGTGCGCGATCGCCGCGCCGCGGAGCTCGAGCTCGACCCCGGGGTACTGTGCCCGCGCGAGCGGCTGGAAGCCATCGCGCGCCGCAATCCCCGGTCCACCGAGGAGCTGATGGAAGTCCCCGACGTTCGGCGCTGGCAGGCGGAGGTACTCGGTGAGGAGTTCATCGACGCGTTGAGGTTGCGCGCGCCTGACGAGTCACCCTACCGCACATGATGATCCGCCCGTTCGTGATCGCGGCGCAGCCCGCCCTCTTTGCCCTGCTGGCGTCGCAGAGCGCTGCCCAGCTTGCGGGCCCTTCGGCTCCCGAGTCACTGGTCAACGGAAGTTCGGTGTACGCGCCAAAGCTTCCGTCAGACCTCGATGCGCCGCCGCTGCTCCGTGAGTTCCGCGGCGTCTGGATCGCGACGGTGGACAACATTGATTGGCCGTCGAAACCAGGACTCCCGGTCGAGCAGCAGAAGGCCGAGCTGCTGGCACTCCTCGACCATTCGGCGCGCATCAGGTTGAACGCCGTCATCTTCCAGGTCCGGCCGGCGGCCGACGCGTTGTATCCGTCAACACTCGAGCCGTGGTCGGTCTACCTCACCGGCCGCAACGGACGCGCTCCAAGCCCGGCCTGGGACCCGCTCGCCTTTGCCATCACCGAGGCGCATCGTCGCGGACTCGAGCTGCACGCCTGGTTCAATCCGTACCGTGCCCGGTACCGCGGTGACCGGGGGCCGCTATCCCCTCGACACGTCAGTCGCACGATGCGCTCCGTGGTCAAGCCGTACGGTCCATACCTGTGGATGGATCCGGGCGAGCCGAGTGTCCGCGCGCACACGACAAGGGTCATCATGGACGTCGTCAGGCGCTACGACATCGACGGCGTCCATATCGACGACTACTTCTACCCATATCCGGAGCTCGACCGGCGGCGTCGCGAGATTCCGTTTCCCGACAACACCTCGTGGACCCGTTACCGGCGAAGTGGCGGCACGCTCGATCGGGACTCCTGGCGGCGGCGCAACGTCGACCTCCTCGTCGAAGCGCTGTACCGAGAGATCAAGGCGGTCAAGCCGTGGGTGAAGTTCGGGATCAGTCCCTTTGGCATCTGGCGGCCCGGTTATCCGGCATCCGTCCGTGGACTGGACGCATATGACGTTTTGTTCGCCGATTCGCGTCGTTGGCTCGTGGAGGGGTGGCTCGACTACTTCACGCCCCAGCTCTACTGGGCGGCAGGTGCGCCGCAGCAGGGCTACGCCCAGCTCCTCCAATGGTGGGCCTCGCAGAACCGCCGCGGCCGACACCTGTGGCCGGGCAACGCGACGTACAAGGTGACTGACGTTGGATCGTCGCGCTGGCCGGCGAGTGAAATGGTCCAGCAGATCACGCTGACGCGCGACCGGGCCGGAGCGGGCGGTAACGTCCACTTCAACATGGGCGCGCTGGTCCGGAGCTCCGACGCGCTCGCCGACCGGCTGGCACAGGGACCGTATGCACAGCCGGCTCTGGTCCCGGCATCCCCCTGGCTGTCGGCCGCGCCTCCAGCGGCGCCCGCGGTCACCTTGGTGCGCGGCGCGAGCAGTCTGCAACTGCGGATTTCCATCGCCGCGACGCGGACATCACTGCCGCGATGGTGGCTCGTCAGGTCACGCTATGATGACGGCTGGAGGGCGCAGGTCGTGGACGCTGCTTCCTCAACGGTGATTGTCCCCGTGTCGCCGACCGGCGGCGGCCTGCCGGATTTCCTCGTTGTCACGGCGATCGATCGGGCGGGCGTAGAATCGGAGCCGGTCAGACTGGTCCGCTGAAACGAGGCTTCGCGCGACGTCCTTTCAAAACCCGAGGTAGGCCCTGACCCTGGGTTCGATCCGCTCCGGCGTCCAGGGGGGCGACCAGACAAGGTTCACGTTCACCCCACCCACTCCGGGTAGTGTGCGCAGCTGCTCTTCGACCTCGTGGAGGATCTGTGGACCCGCGGGACAGCCGGGGGACGTAAGGCTCATGTCCACGTTCACGTCGGCGCCGTCCAGCGCGACGTCGTAGACAAGGCCGAGGTCCACGATGTTGAGGCCGATTTCGGGGTCCTTCACGCGCCTGAGCGCCAGGCGTACCTGATCCTCCGTGAGCTGCCCCGCCTCATCCTCGGCGGGCTCAATCTCAGCGGCGTCAGTTCTGGGGGCGGCGGGGTCTTCAGAGACCATGGCGCAAACGGGAAGGATTCAGTCGGGTAACTACCGACTGAAGATGACCGCCGGTGGATGGTACTAGCAAGTTGTGCGTGCGGCCGACGAGCCGAAGGGCGATCTACTTCGCGCCCGAAGTCTTCGTGGCAGTCTTCCGTGCGGCCGGCTTCGTAGCGGCCTTGGAAGCGGTCGACTTCGTGGCAGTCGGCTTCTTTGCCGTCGCTTTGGCGGTGGGCTTCTTTGCCGTCGCCTTGGCGGTGCGCTTCTTTGTCGTCGTCTTGGTGGCGACGGGGCGGCGGCGCACGGGCTGCCGGCGGCGTGTCGTCCGATTCCAGCCAACTGCTTTGTCCGATCGGAACGAGGCCGGCATCTTGAGAATGTTGTCCTCGACGACGGACAGCACTGCTGCGTCGGCAAGGTCGGCGCGCACGTCGGCGATGACCTTTGCCGGTCGGCGGGCGCGCGGCGCATGGACGC
>DAIUET010000086.1:0-10867 GCA_036845045.1 Gemmatimonadaceae bacterium
ACCGCACGGTGGTGCGCGTGGACCTGGGACTAGGCCAGGGATCCTTGGGCATCAACGTGGGGATCGGCGAGGCATTCTGATTGTTCTATTTCCTATTCCCTATTCCCTATTTCGCCAGCGTCCAGTTCAGGTACGCAACCTCTCCCGTGACTTCGCGGTCGATCGATGACTCGAGCCACGCCGGGATTTCCACCGCCGTTTCCGCCGACGGCAGCTCGATCTCGGCGAGCACCAGTTCCCGATCGGTGAACTCGTCGATGTCCCAGATCAGCTTCCCGTCAGGCACGCGATGGCGGCGCTTCGTCAGGCGCCTTCCCTTGGTCAGCGGCCACATCGCCTTGAAGACATCGGCGCTCGCCTCTTCCTCCAGCTCCGTGCGAACCAGGCCGGCGCCGATCTTCACCGTCCTCAGGTACGTGCGCTGCCGCCCGACTTCCACGGTTCGCAGACGTTCCACCAGGCGCTCACCGGGGAGATACCCCTGCTCGATCACGACGGCGGTGGACTCGGGCATCGATTCGGGGAGCCGCTTGAGCAGGAACTTGCGCTCGATCTCGAGCGCCGACGGGTTTCTCGCCTCGAGGCGCGAGGCCAGATCGAGGAGGTCACGATAGAAGGCCTTCCCGTTGCCCTCGACCCATTCGCCGCTGAACCGCTGGAACGCGATGACCGATCGCTCGTGCGCCATCCGGGCGAGCGCGATGAGCCCGGATCGCGGCGGTCCTTTCGGCGTGCGCTTCTTGCCACGCTGCGCCGTGGTCAGCGTACTGGCCATCCGCCGCCCTTCCTCCATCGCCAGTTCGGCGACCACGTGGCGCAGCACCAGCAGCCACACGTGCGCGTCATGCAGGTCGCCCAGGGCATCCTGCAGCCCGCGCAGTTGCGCCAGCAGCGCCGGACCGGCCACTACCTGCTGTGCGATGGGCTCGAGCAGATATCGCAATCGCTTCCCGGCGATCCTGGCCTGGTGCGCCTCGTTCACGTCGTCCACAGACCGGACGCGCTTGAGCCGCCGGCGCAGGTCCTCGGCCTCGTCGCGCAGCAGTGACGCGACGACCGCGCTGAACAGCGGCTCGCGGAGTCCGGCGTGGACATGCGCTTCGACGCGATACAGCGAGAGCCGTTCTTCCAGGCGATCGCGCGTCCGCTGGAAGTCCCGCTTGAGCCGCGATTCCAGCTCCGATTCCGCTTCCTTTTCCTGGCGCTGGAAGCGCTCGATGAGCCAGTGCACCGCCTTCCGGTCGCGGGGCGAGAGCTGTCCCTCGGTCGTCGCGAGCCAGCCGAGGAAGACTTCGGCGTCGCGGCCGGCATTCGATTCGCGCGCCATGCGCCGCAGCCGTCGCAGGCACGCCGCCGGCATGCTCCCCTCGAGCGACGGCTCCATCGCGCGCAACCAGCTCCGGACCCGGCGCAACGCGACCCGGAAATCATGCAGCGTCTCGCTGTCCCGGGCGGCCGACAGGCGCTCCCGCTCCCGCGCCAGGTCCTCGACCAGCGAAAGGGCAACGAGTCGGGCCGACCGTGCCGCCGTGTCGTCGAGGATCGAGGCGTCGAACGTCATCGACGCGTCAGTCCGCAAGACCGCGCAACTGCGCGGGCGTCAGGTGCCAGAGCAGGAGCGCGGAACCGGCGTCCACCTGGTCATCGATGCGCAGGAGGCAGGCGCCACCCTTCTTGAACTCCACGTTCGACCCCTCGCCACCCAGCAGCCACGTCACGACCTCGCCGAGGTGCGGTTCGTGGCCCACGACCGCGACGGTGGCGACCTCCAGCCGCTCGTTGAGCCACGCGGCGAGCTCCTGTGGATGCCGGTCCGGCAGCATGGCGTCCAGCGTTTCCATCCGCTCCACGCCTAACGTTTCGGCGACGACGCGGGCGGTGTCGGCGGCGCGCAGCCATGGACTGGTGGCGATGAGGTCGGGGTGCGGCGAAATGCGCTGCAGCCCGCGCGCATTCTTCCGCATCCGGCGCCGGCCGGTGTCGGTCAGCGGCCGGTCCGAGTCCGGCCGGCCGGACTTTGCGTACTCCTCGCGTTCCATCGCGATGGCATGTCGGATGACCAGCAGCTGCATACCAGGGCTCCCGGATGAGGGGGCGAACAGTCACACACGTCGGCCGGACAAATTTACCGGGCGCCGCGCCGGGGCGGAGGATGCGGCAAAGCTCGCTGGTGTCCTGTCGCAGGAGCGTGCGCGAGTGCTACCGTAGCCGGGTGCCCATCAAGCGCCTGAAGGACACGGCGACCCACGCGGTCCGCCGTGCGGAGGAGGAACTCAGACATCCGGTGCGGCGGGCCATCGCCTCGGCGCTCCTGGTGCTGCTCGCGGTAGCGGTCTGGTACATCTACGACACGCTGGCCAATCCGCTCAGCCTCGACGCCCCGCCTCCAGTGGTGGTCGCCGACCTGCCCGACTCGGTCCCCCCACTGCCCGCCTCGGTGGTCGAGGCTCCGATCACGTACGACATGTCCGGCGCCATGGACTCACTGGAGCGCGCCATTCCGCGGCACTATGGAGACATCACGCAACGTTTCCAGGCCGGCAACAACAGGAGGGCGCACTTTGCGTTCTCTGTTTCCCGCTCACCGTTCCAGCTCCGGATGAACGGCCGGACGGTGTCGCTGTCCACGGTGGTCGAGTACGAAGCGCGCGGCTGGTATCGCCCGATCATCGGTCCGGAACTGAGCGCCGCCTGCGGGACCGGTGGAGTTCCCCGCCCGCGCATCGCCGCGACGCTCGTGTCGAGCGCCGAGATTACACCGGACTGGCGGCTGCGCACGAGGACGCGCATTGGTCGCCTGGAGCCGGTGACCGACAGTGCCCGTGATCGTTGCCGGGTGACGGTCTTCCGCATCGACATGACCAATCGCGTGCTCGATGCGACGCGTAACCTCCTCGAACAGGGGCTGTCAATGATCGACGAGGGCGTCGCCCGGTGGGATTCACGATCGCGCTTCGAGCAACTGTGGCGCACGCTCCAGCGCCCGATCCGGTTCACGGACAGCGTCTACATGATCATGGCGCCGTACAGCGCACAGCTCGGCCCGATCACGGCGCGCCGGGACACGGTGATCGCCAGGCTGCGGCTCGTCGCGTCGCCGCGCGTCGTCACCGGCCCGTACCCTAACGAGTTCGAGCTCATGACACCGCTGCCGCGACTCGGGCCGCTGGCGAAGGTGGACGACGGCGCGCACGTGCAGATGGAAGGGTCCCTGGCATATCCGGTGGCGAAGGCGCTGCTGGGCCAGGTGCTCGTGGGCAGGGAATTCGAGCAGGCGGGAAGGCGCCTGCGCATCGACGACATCGACGTGATGGGTGTCGGCGGCGGGCGCGTCGCCCTGGGCGTCACGCTCAGCGGGGCGGTCCACGGACGCCTCTGGTTCACGGGCACGCCGTCACTGGATCGGGAACGGCGCGAACTGCACGTACCCGACCTGGATGTGGACGTGGGGAGCGCGAACCTGCTCGTCCGCGGCTTCGAGTGGCTCAAGGGTGAGGAAATGCGGGACTTCCTGCGCACGCGCGCGCGCGTCTCCGAGGCGGAATTGATCGGGCGACTGCGACTGATGGCAGAAGAGGGAATCAACCGGACCCTGACGGAAGGGATCGTGCTGTCGGGTGAAGTGCACCACGCGGAAGCCACTTCGGTCCGGGCCTCAGTCGCCGACCTGCGCGTGCGCGCGCTGGCGGAAGCCAACCTGAGGCTGGACATCAGCAAGGCGCCCAGCCTTCCCCGACCTCCTGCCCCACCTCGCCCACCCGAACCTGACAGCAAACCTCCCCGGCGGGATTAACGGCGCGGGACCGGGGGCGTCCCACATGGCGGATAGCTGAAGTCCGATGCGGGATACCCAGGAGGAGTTCGTACCATGTTGAAGATCAGCACGCGCGCCGCCGTTCTCGCCGTTGCACTGGCGATGCCGGTCGCGCTGTACGCACAGAGGGGAACGGGTGGCATGAGGATGGGTGGTGGAATGGGAATGCGCGGTCTGCAGGGCGGTGGTGGTCGGGTCGGTGGCAATCCGGTTGCGCCGCTCATCGACATGCGTCGCGAGCTCAATCTCACCTCGCGGCAACTCACGCAACTCGATGAGATCGAGCGCTCGCTGCTCGAGCAGAACCGCGTGATTCGCGATCGGCTGCGGAGCCGGCTCGATTCCCTGCGGCCGCGAACCCGGGAGTCGGGCGAAGCGGAAATCGCGCGCCTGCGCGCTGAAGGCGATTCGCTGCGTGCCTTGCGGCGGGTGATCGTTCGCAACGATTCGGTTGCACGGGTGGCTGCCATGGCGGTGCTCAACGATTCGCAGCGCGTGCAGGTCCGTGAACGCATGGCGGAGCGTCGCGGTTTCCAGGCTGGGCGGATGAGCACCTTGCGCGGTGGACAGCGCGGCATGCGTGGACGGCAGGGTATGCCGGGCGTCGGGCAAGGCCTGCGGCGAGGGGAAGGTCGCATGCGGATGATCGAACCCGGGATGCGCCGGTTCCGCGGCGCGCCGGGGGACAGTCTTGGTCCGGACAGCCAGATGTTCGGCCCGCGCCGTCGCCAACTGAACGACAGCACTCGATTGGAACGCGTGCCACGATTCCGGCGTCCCCCTGTGGACGGCCGCTGACTCACCCCAGTTCACCGCCCCGGCCCCAGGCCGGGGCGGTTTTTTCGCGGCGTGGTCTTGATCGTCCTTCGTCCGACGGACTCAGCTTCTCGATTCGGGTGGCTGAGGTTTTCAACAGGAGACGCAAGTGATGATCAGGTTCCTGCTCGTACTCGGCACCCTGGGGATGTCGGCGCCGTTCGGTGAGGTGTTTGGCGACCTGCGAGTCGGCGAGGAATACGTGAAGGAAGCCGTCCTCGAGCTGAAGTGCGGCGCCGACGTCGTGAAAGGGAAGACCGATGCCACGGGGTCCTACCGCCTCACCGCGAAGGCAAGCGGCAAGTGCACCATCAGCGTGGCGCACGAGGGGCAGGCGCCGAGCGTGGACGTGGTACTGTTCGACAAGGCGGCACGGTACCGGCTCGTGCTCGAGAAGAAGGGGGACACCTGGACACTGCGCCGGGTCTAGCGCGGTGACCACGCCATCGGGCCAGAAGGACTTCTGGGATCGACTGCAGATCATCCTGTCGCCGGTGGGCGGACTGCTCACCGCGATCGCCGTGGCCAGCCTCGGCATGGTCGGCTCCCGTACGCTGGAGCGGCAGCAGAGCAATGAAGCCAAGCTCCGACTGTATTCGGAACTGATGACCCGCCGCGAGGAGTCCGAGGCCACTCTGCGGAAGGAGATGTTTCAGTCGATCATCGGCTCGTTCTTCGACGCCCAGTCGGCGTCGCTCGACACGCGGTTGCTGAAGATGGAGCTCCTGGCGCAGAACTTTCACGAAGCGCTGAACCTCGTCCCGCTGTTCGAGCACATGCAGCGCGAGATCCACTTCTCCAACGCCTCACGCGAGGAGAAGCGGTTCTACGAATCGCGACTGGGTGACCTGGCGCGCGAGGTGACGCGGAAGCAGATGATCGTGCTGGAGGCCAGCGGGCGCCGGCACGACTGGACAGTGCTGATCAGCGACACGCTCGCCGGCGGCAGTGGCTCCGAGCAGCTGGAGGACGTCGAGGCGATGCTGGACGGCATCCGCCGCCGGTTCCGGGTGACGCTGTTCCGCGCGGACACGCTGCGGCGTGAGCTGCGCGTCGGACTCGAAATCGAGACGCCGGTCCAGGCCGGGGTTCCGTCCAATGCGGTCGGCCGGTACACCGTGGAGTTCGATGTCGGCTTCTTCAGCACGCCGATGATCGACAACACGCGTCTGTCCAACGACCAGCGGGTAGCGCTGGTGCTGTCGGACATGAACCAGTATGGCGCGTCGCTCAGCCTCGTGTACTTCCCCGGCTCGCGGGCGAGCCTGCGGGAGAAGCCGTACTACGAGGAGATCCTCCGCAAGCTGACCGACACGACCAGCGCCGGGCGCTGAGCGCCCGTGGGGTGGGGCCGACCGTGGCTGGCACGGCGGCCCATGTCCTCACGAAGTGCCTAACGTGCCGGTTCGGCCGCTGGATCCTCGGCCGACACGATGCCCAGGCGGATCGCCAGCCGCACCAGCTCAGGCACGTGGCGCGCGCCGAGCCGCGCCATCACCTGCGCCCGATGCGTCTCCACGGTCTTGCGGGAGAGCCCGAGCTTGCTGGCGATGTCACGCATGGTGACACCACTCGCGAGCAGGCGAAAGACCTCCCGTTGCCGGCGCGACAGCCGCCGGAGCGGCGCGCGCTGCGCCAGTGCGGTGTCGACCGTGGTTGGAAGCCGCTCGAGCTCCTCCCGGCTGACGAAATCCGCCGCACCCGCCCTCAGGGACTCCAGGACGCCGCGGTCGATACTCTCAGCCAGGATCACGAACGGGACTTCCGGGTGTCGCTGCC
This sequence comes from Gemmatimonadaceae bacterium, assembly GCA_036845045.1. Lineage (GTDB taxonomy): Bacteria > Gemmatimonadota > Gemmatimonadetes > Gemmatimonadales > Gemmatimonadaceae > JABWBJ01. The sequence continues at coordinate 6,410 of DAIUET010000086.1, forward strand.
GCGACATTGCCAGGGCATCGCGTGAGCTGAGCCCGTTGACGGTGCCCGCCACGACGACGTCGGGTTCGAACGTGTCGAGGGCGTCGGCGAATGCCGACTCGCTATCGACACGCAGCACTTCAGCGCCATGTCCGTTGACGCGCAGCGCCTGCGATACCAGCTCGGCATCCCGATGATCGTTGTCGAGAAGCAGGATCCGGTATTGCGGCCCTGATCCGTTGGATTTCCGTTGACTCGCCATCTCGCCTCTGTCGGTTCGCGTTCTGTGCGGAGCGCCATCAGCCCACGAAATCGAGGGCTTCAGATCAACCGGATGAGAGCTCACTAGCTGACGTGGTCGCCGGCCTGAAGTCCCTCTTAGAAAGGCCAAATCCTACTCCCAAATATGACCCCACAGATGCGCAGAAGGGGGCGGACACATGCGTTATGCAGTCGCTGAGTGCGCTTCGAGTCGGCTCATCCGTTGCGCGCACAACACGTGTCATGCACCCATCGTGCGCTCCGCGCGCTCGCGAATGCCGCTGCATTCAATGCTCAATGGGGTCAGACTCGATTGCTTGCCGACCCCTTCGTCGACGACGTTCCACCAGCGATTGCAATCGAGTCTGACCCCATTGACCCCTAGGGGTCTCCTTCAAGTCGCATTGCATCGACGGCGAATTGCCTCGGCAGGTGCCGTCGGACCTTTACGGAGAAGACGTCACTCGAACCAGTAAGGCGTCGCCTGACAGGACTCGTCCCAGTCCCGACACTACGCCTCCGGTGCGTCGACTATCCTCGCTCTGTGAGGCGAGCGCCTCACAAGGAGGGAGTGAGAATGAGAGCGGCACTGTCTGGCATGGTCTTCCTCGCCGCCTGCGCACTGAATCCGGCTCCCGTACCCGTGATCGGCCCGGAGAGCGACCTCGATGCGCTGGTCGGGCAGTGGAGCGGCGAATACCACAGCATCGCGACGGGGCGGTCCGGGAGCATCCTGTTCACGCTGGAGGCCGGAGCGGACACGGCACATGGTGACATTGTCATGGTGGCGCGTGGACCAGGCATGACACAGGACGACGCGATGCGGGTCGCGACGCAGCGGCATGCGGCCAACCAGGTCCTCACCATCCGCTTCGTGCGCGTGAACGGGACCGTCGTCAGCGGCACCATCGACCCGTATCCTGATCCGGACAGCGACTGCGAGCTGATCACCGTGTTCCGCGGTACGCTCGCCGGGACGAGGATCACCGGGACGTTTCGTACCATGCACGTGGGTCACGAGGCGATGGCCCAGGAGGGGACGTGGTGGGTGAACCGGACCAGGTAGGATTCCCGGTCGACTCGTCAGGCGGCGCCGTCGTCAGGCGGGGCCGTCTGGCCCCGCGGGTCGTGACCGACGATTCAGTGCGGCCGGGTTCTGCAGAGCCTTGACAGTTTGCGTCAGGCCAATCCGATGCATTCGTCCCATCCGGCATATCGGGGTTCCTGACATCGACGAATGCGGTGAAACGAAACGTTCCGCATCGGTACACCAGTGCCCTGTTCAAGAAGGAACGGTTCACGCGGAGCCGCGAAGGCGCGGAGAACCGCGCAGCCGCACCAGGTACCGAAGCCCGGAAAAAAAAGCGGCCCACCTCAATGAGGTGGGCCGCCCCGACCTGTCGCACTACCAGCCCGGTTGCAGGCTGAAACCCCACACCCCGGTCCGCGCCGGACGCTGGAACGGCCGCGCGTAATACACCTCGAGGATCGCGAAGCCGAACATGTTCAGGCGGGAGGCCACGCCGGTCGACATGACCGGTGTGCGGTCGCCCGAATTCGACTCGAACGACCAGACCGGTGAGCTGGCGCCCGTCCAGGCGACGCCCGCGTCGAAGAACGGCGCGATCTCCAGTGGTGGAAATGCGGTCTCGAACACGCCAAGGCCGCGCGCGCCGAAGAGCGGGATCCTGAACTCGACGTTGGCGATCCCCACGCGGCTGCCTAACAACCGGTCGAACTGCGGGCAGGAGCTGCCACTGAGCGAGCCGCCCAGGCCCCCGTCGCAATCGGACGAATCGAAGGAGTCGTATGAGTAACCGCGGACGAGCGTCGGATCGCCCAGGAAGATCGCCCCGATCCGGTTGCTGTCCGAGTCCCGCCCATACCGGCCATAGTGAATGCCGCGGAACGCCAGGGTGAAGGGCCGCATGAACAGGTACCGGCGCATGTCGGCCAGGTACGTCTGGTAGTTCAGCGAGCCGATCGTCGGACTGGCCTCGAAGCGGTAGCGCGTCCCCGCAAACGGCGACGTAAAGCCCATTGACGCGTCGTCACCAACGAAGGCGACAGCCGCGCGACCCAGTCCGAGAGGCTCGGGCGAGTCGATCGGGACCGCGTCCCCATCACCAATGAGGGATCGCGATTCGAAGTAATAGCCGTAGTGCTGCCACCCGGCGCTGAACTCGAGGCGGGTGGACGCACTGCGCGCGTACTGCGTCAGGAACGAACCCCCGGTGACTGCGACGTGGGCAAGGATGTACTCCAGGCCGGTCGGCCCGCTCGAGGCGAAGGCGTACAGGTATGGCGTCCGCTCGGCGCTCACTCCCCACGTCCAGCGCCGTTCGGAGTTGATGTACAGCAACTGGCCGCCGATGTCGCGCAGGGTGCCTGACGCCTGGATACTCGCGCCGAGGAAGTGGTTGCCGAGGAGGTCCGAGAAGAACGCCGAGGCGCCTCCCTGCACCGTCGTGCCGAACGGACCGCCGACGCTGGCGCCAAGCGAGGGAGGGCCGATGTAGGCCAGCTTGAGGCCGGCCCGGTACGGCCGCTGCTCGATCTCGGTGTCCGCCGGGAGTCCCGCCGCGAAGTCCGACACGTAGCCGAGGACCACCCGGCCGGAGACGCCGCCACCGGGCAGCATCGCGGCCGTGGCCGGCACCGCGGCGTTAGGCATGGCGATCCGCTCCCCGGCCAGCTCATGCTGCGTCATCGTCGCCAGCATCAGGCCGCCCTGCTCGAAAACCGAGAAGACGACGGTGCCCGTGCCGCGCGAGACGCTGATGGCCGGCGAGAACTCCGAGATGCCGCTGATGCCGGTCGCGGCGCGCGTCACCTGGTACAGGCCCCCGCCATCGACCTCGAGACGGTAGATGTCACTGAACCCGCCACGGTCCGACACGAACAGGATCGAGCGGCCGTCCGCGGTGAACTGCGGGTTCACGTGCTTGGCGCCGGCGATCGCCGGCAGCACCTGGACGCGGCCCGTCTGTGCATCCACGACGGCGAGGCGCAACGGTGCATGCGACAACCGGCGGAAATCCGAACCCGCTTCCGCACCTTCCGGCAGGGGACCTTCGCGATCCGTAATGAATGCAATCGCCGACCCGTCAGGCGACCAGGCGGGCTGCAGGTCGGCGTGCAGGTCATTCGTCAGGCGGCGGGTCAGGCCGGACGCGAACTCGAACAGGTACAGGTCGCTGATGCCGCCGGTCATCCCGGAGAACACGAGCCGCGTCCCGTCCGGCGACCACGCCACCGTGCTGATGGCGCCGACGCCGTTCGGCTTGATGCGCCGCTCGATGTCGCGTGACGACACGTTGACGATGTCGATTTCGTTGTCGCCATCCGAATAGGAGACAAAGGCCAGTCGCTGCCCGTCGGGCGACCAGCTCCCGGCCGAGTAGAGGAAGCTCAGGGCGTCGAAACGGGTGGACAGGCCGGGTGAGGCGAGCGTGCCGCGATCCTCGCCCGTGGCGGCATCGGCCAGCTTGAGCTCGACGCCACGCAGACCGCTGTGAAAGTAGGCTACCAGTTTCCCGTCGGGACTGATGGCGGGACCGACGAAGTACTCCGGCCGGCCCGGCTTCGGCGCGATCAGGGACTTGCCGGTCTCGCGCGGCGGGGTGCGTCCCGCCAGGAACGGACCGTACGCCGAACGGATGGCGTCGTGCCAGCGCCGGGAGAGCGTATCGGTCCGCATGCCTAACGTGCGGATGGCACCCTGCTCGATGCCCACCTCGAGCGCGGCCTTGAACAGCTCGGCGACCTTGGCATCACCCCAGGTCCCGCCGATGAACGCCCACAGGGCCTCACCATAGCGGTACGGGAAGTACTTCCCGCTGTTCGTCAGCGCGTCAATGGTGGGCAGGTCATTCCGCTGGAGCGCGTCGCGGAGCCACATGGCGGTATGCGCATCTTCGGGACCGACCGAGAGGTACTCCGCCATGCCCTCCACGAACCAGAGCGGCATGCGCTCGAAGTTCAGGCTCTTTTCCGCCTTGTTGGCGATGTCGTACTGGAAGACGTGGACGGCCTCATGGCCCAGGACATGGTCCGTCTCCGCGTAGTAGCCGGTCATCGGCATGACCATGCGGTCGAGCAGGGACTCCGTGACGCCGCCGGTCCCCTCGGTCAGCGTGCCGCTGATGACGTTGGTCTGCTGAAAATCCGGATGATCGGCATACAGGATGACGGGCTTCCGCTTCGTGAGGGTGTGCG
>DAIUET010000087.1:0-10853 GCA_036845045.1 Gemmatimonadaceae bacterium
TGAACACCACAGGCGGCGGGCCGGCATCCAGGAACGCCGCCAGCGCTGCCGGCAACCCCCCGTGCACGGCGTCGAACGAGACGGCGCCGGTCACCATGGTGTGGGGCGGCCAGTCGGCCTGGGGTTCGGCCAGCAGCGGCGAGAACATCGCCAGGTTCAGCCAGGGAGAGAACTGCCCGCCGTGAACGGGATCGTCGCCGACCGGCAGGCCAAGCCGCTGGCGCAGCTTCCTCACGGGTATGCCCCAGTTGCGTGTCGCGACACGGGCGAGCGGGATGAGCCGGTGGTACAGGCGCGGGAAGTTCCGCTGGAGCGAGGCGACCACGGGGTGCACGGCCATCAGCGGCGGGTCGAGCCTGGAGAAGAACCCGAGCGGGGCCAGTACCGTAGACGCCCACCGGAGCCGCCGGTGCTCGGCCACTACCGGCGCCGCATAGGTGAGGGGATGCGAGACGAGGATATCCCCGTCGCGAACCAGGGCATCCAGGTCCGCCCAGGCGGCATCGACGTTAGGCATCATCCATTCGCGGATGAGGTACTCGGCACCGCGAAAGGGATCCATCACCCGCCGGACGACGTCGCGGTTGGCGGGATCGATGTCCGGCCGGACTCCGTGCCCGCGCAGGCCGGCCGCTTCCGCGTGCGGGACGTACTGTCGGGGCAGCGCGAGGATGACGTCATGGCCGCGCGAGGCCAGCGCGCGTCCCAGCCCCAGATAGGGATTCAGGTCGCCGAGCGACCCGAACGAGGTGATGATGAATCGCAAGAACGGAGGGCGGACGGGGAAGGCCCGGCGGGCGCGATCCACAACACATTAACAGCGCAAACCTGGCGGGGCCCTGGTGTCGCGATGCGAAGGGCTCGTTTCACCAGATTCGTCGAAATCAGGAATTCGGATGCATCAGATGGGACGGATGCGCCGGATCCCCGGAACCGGCCGGCGTTCGCGGTTCGCCAACTCCATTACTGCCTCCGGCGACTAGCTTGCGCTGCCTCCTGCTCCATTTCGGCCCCGAGCCAGGGTGAACGGCATGATCTCTCCGAGGGCTCTGCACAATCAAGCATGCTCCGTTTGATTCCGGGCGATCCGGCGCATCCGATTTCCACAACTCGACGATCCCCGTGGATGACGTCAGCCGACTGCGACCGGCGCGCAAGGCTATGAACCTCTTGTCGTGAACAACTGATTCCGCGTCGTACGACTAGCGGACGCTGGGCGGCATCTGGAACCGCAGCGTATCGACCACGTGGCTCCCGTCGTGGCCCACCAGCCGACCGCGCCGCACGTCATCGGCGGCATGACAGGTATCACAGTAGTACGCGACGGTTTCGCACGTACCCGCAGCATCCTCGTGCGCGATGACATGGGCGTCAGTCAGCCGAACCGCCGTCGTGCAACTCGGGCAGATCCCGTAGCGCCACGTCAGGCGGAGGTCGGGCTTGTGAGTCGCGGCCTCGAATCTCCGGCCTGAGGTTACCGTGACGTGACGCATGATGACGCCGCCCGCGACACGGACATCACGAAACTCGACGTGATTGCGCGACCCGCAGTCACAGTCGACACGGCCGCGAAACTCCTCGCGCCGGGTACGGGCCTGCATCGTTCGCCCGCACACTTCGCAGTTCCCGACGTCACGGATGCCTAACCGCTCCGGGAGGGGCGTCGGGATCCGCGCTTCGCTACGTCTTTCAACCAGCTGAGGAACAGGCTCCGTCAACAGACGGGGGAACCACCGAGGCCACTTCATGTGCTTCCGACTGCGTGGATGAGGCAGGAGCTGCCTCAACATAGCATTTTCCCCCAGTGCGGGCAGCCAGATTACGGCGCGATCGCGCTCGCAGCCGATGGCGGCATAACTGATGAACCCGGTAACTTCCGCACCTCATCCACTGTCCAGCTCACTGATGGAATTCCACGAAACCCCCCGGTTTCCGCAGGGTTTTCGCTGTGCCAGCCGCAATTGCGGGCTCAAGCCGGCAGACAAGGACCTGGCGCTCTTCGTCAGCGAGCGTGACGCGGCGGCGGCGGCGCTCTTCACCCGGAACCAGTTCCCCGGTGCACCCGTCATGCTGGGACGGGAAACCATCAAGGCCGGGCGGCTTCGAGCCATCGTCGTGAACAGCAAGGTCAGCAACGTCGCAACGGGGGCGGCAGGCGTGGCCAATGCCCGCCGCATGGCGACAGCCGCCGCGGCCGAGTGTGGGACCACGGCGGATCGGGTCCTCGTGAGCTCGACCGGCGTGATCGGCGTGCCGCTGCCTATCGAGAAGATCGAGGCGGGCCTGCGGGGAATGGCGACCGAGCTGTCCGGCGATCCACTGATCGGCGCCCGCGCGATCATGACCACGGACAGCCACCCGAAGGCGCTCTCGACATCAATCGGGGCCGCGACGATCACGTGGATCGCCAAGGGGTCGGGGATGATCGAGCCCAACCTGGCGACCATGCTGGTTTACATCTTCACCGATGCGGCGATCGAGCGCGTGGTGCTGGACCGGATTCTACGCAATGCCGCCCACGTGTCGTTCAACATGCTGTCGGTCGATACCGACACCAGCACGTCCGACACCTGTGTGTTGCTCGCCAACGGCATGGCCGGTCCGGTGCCGGCTGCGGAATTCGAGAACGCACTGACCGCCGGGTGCATCCGGATGACGGAGATCCTGGCGCGGGACGGCGAAGGCGCCGAGCACCTCCTGCGATGCACGGTGCGCGACGCCCTCGACGAACGTGAGGCCCGGCTGGTGGCCAAGTCGCTGGTGAACTCGCCACTCATCAAGACGATGGTGCATGGCGCCGACCCGAACGTGGGCCGCATCCTGATGGCGGTGGGGAAGTGCTTCGACGCCACGATCCGCACGGTGGCCACCGACGCCTGGGTCAACGGCCACGCCGTCGTGCGTGGCGGCGCCCGGGTGGACTTCGACGAGTCGACGGTGCGCCAGGCGCTCGCCACCGAGGTGGTCGACATCGAAGTATCGTTAGGCGCCGGCGATGCGACCGCGACCGCCTATGGCTGCGACCTCACGAAAGGGTATGTCGAGGAGAACGCGGCGTATTACTCCAGTTGAGCGTTGAGCGTTGAGAGTTGAGAGTTGAGAGTTGAGAGCTAAGAGCGAGGGCGATCCGGAACAGCCATGCGGTAGACCACAACCCGCTCCTCGTCGTCGGGGCCGCGCCCCCTGGTGTAGAGGCGATTGCCCTGCACGGCGAGCAGCACGGTCTCCGCGGGAAGCGCGACACGACCGAGGTACTGCCCGGTTGCCGAGAAAACGTCGTAGGTTGATCGCTCTCTCCAGCGAAGGATCTGCTTCCCACCGTCTGGCCGCTTTTCGGGAAGATTGAGCCGCTTTTCGGCTTCGGAGTACACCTCGACCCAGATGCGTCCGAGGTGGTCGCTCCTGAGGCGACGGATGAACGGCTTCGTTCGGGGAATGTCATATTGCCCGCCGCGGCCGCGCAGCTGCATCGTGTCGGCCCACTCCAGCCACTGGGCCCTTTCTTCGGCACCAAGCGCCACCGGCCGCTGCGACCGTTCGATGACCAGCACGCGACGGCCTCCGTCAGTGACGATCACTCGATAGGCCAGGGAGCGTGCGGCGAGCAGTCCTCCTGCCAGGTACGGTGCGACCAGGTTCTGGTCGGTGAAATTGTATCGCATGCCGTCGCTGGTCGACAATGCGAACCCCCTCATTGGCGGCGTGCCGGCGGTCAGCCGGGGAAACGGAATTGAGTCCAGGACCTTCCCTTCGGGCGAAAGGCGCAGGTACTGCTGCTGGGCGCCGGGTCCTTCCATCAGTCGGCCACCTGCCCCGACGATGAAGTACATCCGGCCCGCGCTGTCGAGGACAAAATCGTTGAACGCGCCCCGGTGGAGGGTCATCTCGTCGAGCAAGTTTCCGTCCGGGCCGAAGTGCGAAATCCTCCGGCTGCCGGGATCGAACACGACGAGCCTACCCCGTCTGTCGACGGCCATCCCACCCACCGTCTGGTATTCGCCGGGCCCACCGCCCTTTCGGCCAATCCGTCCGGTGAAGATTCCCTTCGCGTCGTACCGGCGGATCTGCGTGTCGTTCGCATCGAAGAGATAGAACGCGCCACCCGGCTCAACGGCCGCTTGAAAAATGCGACCTAACGCGTACTCGGGCGGACCGTCCAGTCGTCCGACGGCAAGTTCCTGGACGAGCCGGACGTTGGTTCCCCAGGCCGGAGGTCCATCGGCACGGACGCGAACCGTGTCCTGAGCGCCGATCGTGTTGCCAGGGAAGGCCGACGCCAGGACCGCCAGCGCGCCAGTGAAAAGAGTGCGCATAGCCATGGAACACCTCCTCACGCGAACCAGCCAGAACGCTACAAACTCGACTGCTTGTCGAGTTCCGCCTGCATTGCGATGAAACGCGGGTGTTCCCGCAAGGGATCGAACATCGGGTTGACGCGCGAATACACGAACCAGCCGCGCCGCTCATCGATCGACTTCTGAATCCAGTTCAGCGCCGCATCCCACTCTCCCAGTCCGAGGCTCAGCGTCCCGAACGAAACGGGTGAGACATACCCATTCCGTGCCGCCGCCTCGAGTTTCGTGCAGATGACGCGAGCCTCGTCGACCTTGCCGCGCTGCGCCAGGACGTAACCGAGCGTCGCGTCCGCATAGGGTCCGGCGCCGGGCATTGCCGCCGACTCCCGCAGCACGCGTTCCGCTTCGTCCACCCGGCCCATCCTGAAGAGCGCCATCCCCAGCAGGCGATAACTCTCCTCGGCCAGCGGGTTCATCGCGATCGCACGCTCGGTGTGATAGCGCGCCTGTTCATACCGCCTGGCGTACGCATACACGCCGCCGAGCCCGCGCCGGATGCTCACCGACGCCGGATCCAGCTCCTGCGACATGTGCGCCTCGATCAGCGCATCTTCCACCTGACCGCGCGCCACGAGCAGGAACGCGTACCACTGATGTGCCGTCGCGTAGCCGGGGGCAAGCTCGATGGCGCGCCGGAACTCGCGCTCGGCGGCCCGGAAGTCCCAGTCGTAGATGAAGAGGCTCCAGGCCAGCGAGGCATGCGCCTCCGCCAGCGACTCGTCGAGCGCGATGGCCTTGCGCGCGTTCGCCTTGGCCAGCTCGAAGCCCTCAGCGACGGGCACGCTCCGGTAGTCCACATGCAGCGCGTACGAATCCGACAGCCCGACGTACGCCGGTGCATAACGAGGATCCTCGGCCACAGCCTGCTCGAAGTACCGGATCCCGGCCGCCACGCCCTCCTGGGTGCGCTTGTTCCACTCGTACCGGCCCTTGAGGTACAGTCCGTACGCCTTGGCGTTGCCGGCGTACCGCTGCGGCAGGGGCTCGGAGAGGTCGGCGAAGGTGGTGGCGCGTAACGCGTCGACGATGGTATGGGCGATCTCGTCCTGCAGCGCGAAGGCATCCTCGAGGGTCCGGTCGAACCGCTGTGACCAGAGCAACGTGGCATCATCCGTCGAGGAAAGCTGGGCCGCGATGCGGAGTCGGTCCCCCGAACGGCGCACCGTCCCCTCGATCACGGCCGAGACGCCTAACAACGCGCCGACGGCCCGGGCGTCCTGGAGCTTCCCCTTCAGCGCGAACACCGACGTGCGTGACGCCACCCGGAGTCCGCGCAATTTCGACAGGGCGTCGATCAGTTCGTCGGTGATGCCGTCACTCAGATATTCGTTGTCGGGATCGGGCGTGGCATTCACGAAGGGCAGCACGGCAATCGAACGCATGCGCGTGCCAACTGCCGTCGCGGGATCGTCCTCGACCGCAGTGAGGAACGCCCCGATGTTGACGAAGCGCTCGGCTGGACTTTTGGCCATGGCGCGCACCAGGGCGCGAACGACGCCTTCGGGCACTTCCGGACGCAGGACGCGCGCGCTCCGCGGCGCCTCCGCGAGGTGGCGTGCCACGATCGACTGCGCCGACCCGCCGGTGAAGGGCGGCTGGCCGGTGAGCATTTCATAGAGGACGCATGCCAGGCTGTAGATGTCGCTCGCCGGGCTGAGCTCAACCTCTCCGGCGGCCTGCTCGGGACTCATGTACTCCGGAGTCCCGATGACGATTCCCTCGTCGGTACGAAATTCCGCGCGCGCCGAATCGGCGTGGGCGATGCCGAAGTCGGTCAGCACCGCATGGCCGTCGGTAAAGAGGATGTTCTCCGGCTTCACGTCGCGATGCACGATCCCGCTGCGATGCGCGAAGTCGAGCCCCGCGCCCACTTCCTCGGTAATACGGAGTGCGTCGCGGACGGAGAGCGGCCCTTCGGTCTTCAGCCGGTTCCGCAACGACCCACCCGGCACGAACTGCGCCACGTAGTACAGCATGCCGTCCGCCGTGCCGGAGTCGAGCAGCGGCACGATGTGTGGATGTGTCAGCCGGGCAGCGATGCCGATCTCCCGCAGGAAACGCTCGGCGCCGAGCGTCGCGGACAGTTCAGGACGAAGCACCTTGATCGCGACGCGGCGCCCGTGACGAAGGTCATCAGCACCGTAGACGGTGGCCATCCCGCCGCGACCGATCTCGGCGTCGATTGCGTACCGATCGGCCAGTGCGTCTTTCAGGCTCGCTGGAGCTTCAACCATGAGGGGAGGATATCACCTTTCCCCTCCCCCATGTCAGGCCCCGGTCACTCCGCGCGCAACGTCTCGGTGGGGTTCACGCGCGAGGCGCGCCAGGCGGTCGGCACACTGGCCGCGACGGCGGCGCCAGCGAGCATGATTCCCACCAGGGTGAGTGTCAGTGGATCGACGGGCGATACACCGAACAGCAGGGAACGCATTGCCCCACTCACCGCCAGCAGCCCGGCTACCCCGATGCCCACGCCCGAAAGGGCGAGCGCGAGGCTGCGGCGCACCACCATCCCGCGGATGTCCGTCAGCGGAGCACCCAGCGCCACGCGGATGCCGATCTCCCGACGCCTGCCGCGCGCCAGTTGCGCCATGACACCATAGACGCCGACGAGAGCGAGGAGGAGTCCCGCTCCGGCGAACGTCAGGACGAGCGTCATCACAAAGCGGCGACGAGCCAGTGCCGCATCACGGATGTCCGTCATGGGAGCAATGCGATTGATTGCGACATTCCCATCGAGCGCCTTGAGTGCCGCCCGCGCCGATTGCACGATGGACGTCGGAGGAACGCTCGACCGGATGACGAACACGCGCGGTCCGTTTTCGTCCTGAACGACCGGGGCGAAGAACTCCGGGCGCGACTCCCGCTCGAGTCCTTCCTGCCGCTCGCTTCCCACCACGCCGACAATGGTCCGCCAGAACGACGTCGAGTCCGGATACCGATCAAAGGCGACCCGTTTTCCGACAGGATCCTCGTTCGGGAAGTACTTCCTCGCCAGCGCCTCATTGATCAGCAGTACTGCCGGCGCATCCTGGTGGTCGGCGTCCGTGAATGCGCGCCCGCTGATGACGGGAATTCCCAGCACGGCATGGTAGTCCGGCGAGATCTCCCGGTGTACGACGTCGATACCGAACGCCTCCGCGGGGCGTCCCGCGACGGCAAAGTCGCTCGACCAGCCGGACTCGGTCATCGAAAGGCGCGAGACGGTCGCGGCGCGCTGTACTCCGGGAATCGCACGCAGCCGTTCGAGGGCTGCGGCATAGAAGGCGTCACGCTTCGCCTGCGTGTCGAAGACGCCGGACGGAAGGCTCACCGACATGGTGAGGAGTCCTTCCGACGCAAAGCCCGGATTCACCGACTGCACGCGCAGCCAACTGCGAACGAGCAGTCCCGCGCCGGCGAGCAGCACGAGCGCGATGGCGACCTCCGCGACGGCAAGTGCATGGCTCCATCGACGCAGGCGCATCCGGCTGGCGCTTCGGCCGCCCTCCTTGAGGACTTCCGCGGGCGCGCGCCGGCCCGCCCACAACGCGGGGCCGATTCCGAACAGCAGACCACTGGCGATCGATACGCCGAGGGCGAACAGCAGCACGCTGGTGTTCACGCCGATGTTCGCGACGGGGAGCATCCCCTCGGGCTGCAGAGCGGCGAGCAGGCGAGTGCCGGCCCAGCCGATGGCGATTCCGCCCAGGCCTCCCAACGTCGAGAGCACGAGACTTTCGCTCAACGCCTGCCTGACGAGGCGACCACGCCCTGCGCCGAGGGCGAGCCGGACGACGGACTCGCGCTCCCGTTCGGCGGCGCGCACGAGCAGCAGGTTCCCGACGTTGGCGCAGGCGATGAGCAGCAGCAGCCCGACCGCGACCTGGAGCGCCAATAGCGGCTGGCGCACGTCTCCGACCAGGAAGCTGTGCAGCGGCTTGATTCCGGCGCCCATGTTCGTGTTGGTTGCCGGGTACTCCCGCTGAAGCCGCTGCACGACCACCTGGAACGCGACGTTGGCTTCGGCGGGAGTCACGCCGGTCTTGAGCCGCGCGATGCCGCGCAGCCAGTGTGCGCGCCTGAAGGAGACGCGCGTGCTGGACGCCGGGTCGAACATCGTTGGCAGCCAGACATCCGGATTCCAGCCCGGGAGCGAGAACGACGCTGGCATCACGCCGATCACGCGGACGGGATAGCCGCCGAGGGTGACGGTCCGCCCGATGAGCGTGGAATCAGTGCCGAAGCGCGTGCTCCAGAGGCGATGGGTGATGACGGCGAGGCGTTCGCCGGTGTTCCACGTCTCCTCGTCCGTGAAGGTCCGGCCTGACGCGGGAGGTGCACCGAGCACGTGGAAGAAGTTCCCAGTCACGGTCATCGTCGACAGCACCTGCGCCTCGCCGCCGTGACTCAGGACGGTGGTTGAGCCGAACGAGACGTACCCAGCCACGTCCTCGAACGCGACGACCTGCTCACGCCAGTCGAAGAGGTTCGCTGGCGCTACTTCGGCCTGCGTCCAGCCACGTTCCGGGTTCGTCTCGTACAGCATCATGAGGCGGTCGCTGTCCGGGAACGGCAGCGGGCGCAGCACCACCGCGTGCAACGTCGAGAAGATGGCGGTGTTGGCGCCGACGCCGACCGCGAGCGTCAGGATGGCGGCGATAGTCAGGACGGGGTTGTGACGGAGCGTTCGCACGGCAAAGCGCGTGTCGCGCGCCATGTCCGATATCCAGCGTCCGCCTCGCACGTCGCGATGCGCCTCGATCGCCGCGTCGCGTCCGCCGAAGACGGCCATGGCCAGGCGACGAGCCTCGTCAGGCGCCTTGCCGCTGGCGACGTTCCTGGCAGTTTCCATCTCGATGTGGGACCGGATCTCCTCGTCCAGTTCGCGGTCGGCCCGGCGTCCGCCCACCACCGCGCGGAATCGCGCCACCAGTCCCCGCAAGGCATCCATCGTCAGGTTTCCAGGATGAGGTCCACGGCGCTCACGTAGCGGCGCCAGTTTGCGGTTTCGGTACCGACCGCCCGGCGGCCGGACGCGGTCAGGCGGTAGAACTTCGCCCGCCGGTTTGCGTCTGATGTGCGCCATTCACTCGTGATCCAACCTCTCTGCTCCAGGCGCTGCAACGCGGGATACAGCGACCCCTGGTTCACTTCGAGCACACCGCGCGAGATCGCCTGAATGCGCTGCCCGATGCCCCACCCGTGCATGTCTTCGAGGGTGAGCGTCTTGAGGATGAGGAGGTCGAGCGTGCCGCGGAGGACGTCCGGCGTATTCTGATCGGCCATGGCTCTGCTGTCGGATTCCGACAGAACGCTAGAAGCGCTCCTGTCGGAAGTCAACAGGACAGGGGCCGACACGACGTACGACCCACCGAGCGATACGGAGTCAGGGCAACGTGCGCTTCTTCAATTCCGCGAACTGCTCCTCGACCGATTCGTAGCCGAGGTGATCGGCGATGCCGGCAATCTCCTCGGCGTCCCTCCATTCGAGTTCCAGGAGCGCGAGTTCGCCTTCAAGTGCGCGCCGTTCATTCTCCTCGTTCACCGCCATTTCGACGGCGAGACGCGTTTCGAGCGGGAGTCTGGAAATGCCCCCGGGTGGCGCCTGCTTCTGCCACTTCTTCCAGGCGGTCGTCGTGGGCGACAATGGGGGAGTTCGCGCGACGACGTTGAGCCATCGTTGCGGGTCACCTGACGACTCGATCAGGTTCACGGCCGTCTGCACCTTCGTTCGGGACGCCCCTCCCGCGTTCACCTTCGGCATGATCAACGCTGTGGCCCGGCGCGCATGATCGCCCTCGAGGAGAATACGGCTCTCCTTGCCGTAATGAAGATCGAGCGACCAGCCCCCTTGCCGGGAATCGCCAAGGATGATGCGCGTCCTGTCGGCGTGCTCGCCGCGGATCGTGAGCTTCTGACCATCGGGTGCGGTGATGACGGCGAGGCGCCGTTTCTTGCGGGCGACTTCGTACAGTGCGCTGATGCCCTGATAGATGCCGTAGCCTCCGCCCGACAAGATGCCGGCGGTCGCGCCCGCGATCAGGACACCGCCGCCTACGGCAGCGGCGCCGACGCCCATGAGAATTGCCTTTGTCCGCCGACGCCCGAACTGGTCACCATATCGCCAGGCCGCAAACTCCGGTCGTTTCGGCTCGCCGATACGCACGAGCTCGAGGCCTTCGGAAAGCCTGGCGAGGCCGACGTTCTCGGTCGACACCCGTTTGCGCGCGTCGTGGAAGAGTTGCTCGCACTGCTCGATGGCTTCCCATCGCTCCTCGAGGGGCGAGAGGTTCCACTTCTCGCACTTCCGGCAGACGACCCAGAGCCGTCCCTTGTGCTGGTCGAATGCGAGCCGCCGGCCGACCGGAAAGGTCTCGATAACCTCGTTCGCGCCGAGGGTGTTGTTGCAGTAGAGACAAGTCGAGTACATCGGCGGCGGACGTGCTCCAGTCAGGTTCTGGGACCTGTTTGTGAGCGTTACCGCTCTGAAGCTTTACCACTGAGAATACATACTCT